>NZ_JBFAIA010000190.1:0-15946 GCF_040654455.1 Nonomuraea sp. NPDC050691 | reverse complement strand
GGTGGCCGCCGGGTCGCTGGCGCTGCTCGCCCAGCCGCGCCTGGCCGCCCTCCACCGCCGCCACCGCCCTGACGGCCGCCCGGGCGCCGCCGGGGTGCTGCTGCCCGCGGCGCTGGTGGCGCTGTCGGTCTACAACGGCTACTTCGGCGCCGGGTCGGGCGTCATGATCCTCGCCCTGCTGCTGATCACCGCCGAGCCGCGCCTGCCCACCGCCAACGCCCTGAAGAACATGCTGCTCGGCGCCGGGGTGCTCGTCTCGGCCGCGGCGTTCGCCGTCTTCACGCCGGTCGCGTGGGCCGCGGTCGCGCCCCTGGGCGTGGGCCTGTTCGCCGGCTCCACCCTCGGGCCGCTCGTCACCCGGCGCGTGCCCGCCCGGGTCCTGCGCCCGCTGGTGGCCCTCGTGGGACTGGCGCTGGCGGTCACGCTGTGGATCCGGCCGGCCGGCTGAGCCGTATCCCTTCGGGTGGTACGCCTCCTCGACAGGCCGTACGCCCCGAGCTCGACAGGCCGTACGCCCCCGAGCCGAGCGGGGCCCGTCGCGCCGGCGGGGACAGGAGGGTGTGGCACGCGGGCGCGGGTGGCAGAACCACGGGGAGCGGAGAAGGAGGCGCGATGGGCGCAGAGCCGGACGGCGCATCCCGCCGCGGGCGCCTCCCCCGGGCCCGAGGCCGGGCCGGGCGGCGGCTGTGCGGTGTGCTGCTGTGCGCTGTCCTGGTGGTGGCCGGGTGCACGGGCCGCGGCGGCCGGTCCCCGACCCGTTCCCCCTCCCCCACCCCCACCTCCTCTACGGCCTCCCCGTCCCTGTCGGCCGGTCCCGGCGGCCGTACCGGCTCCCCCGGCCCGGGCACGTCGGCCGCCGGATGCACGGGCGGCGGCCCCACTCTGCGCGAGGGGCGCAACACCCTCCAGCACGGCGGGCTCGAACGCCTCTACCTGCTGGCCCTGCCCCGCGGACGCGGCCCGCACCCCGTCCTGCTCGACCTGCACGGCATGGGCTCCACCGCGGCCGAGCACGCCGCCTACAGCCGCCTGGCCCGCCGCGGCGCCGCGCGCGGCTACATCGTCATCACCCCGCAGGCCGCCGACGACGAGTCGCGCTCGTGGTCGCTGCCTGGCCACCACGGGCCCGACGACGCCGGCTTCCTGGCCGCGCTGCTCGACCTGGTCGAGCGGCGGGCGTGCGTGGACCGCGGCCGGGTGTTCGCGGCCGGCATGTCGTTCGGCGCCGGCATGGCCGTCCGGCTGGCCTGTGCCCGGGACCGCGCCATGGCCGGGCGGCTGGCCGGGGTGGCGGCCGTGGCCGGGCTGAACTTCGGGGCGGCGTGCGAGCATCCCGCCCCGCTGACCGTGCTGGCCTTCCACGGCACCGCCGACGGGACCGTCCCCTACCGGGGCGGCTACCTGGGCGGCGCCATGCCGCGCGGCCTGGTCAACCTGTTCAGGTTCAGCCCGGTGGAGCGGGACGCGAGAGAGTGGGGGCGCGCGCTCGGCTGCGCCAAGGGCAGCCTCACCGAACCGGCGCGCACCGTGCGGCTGCGCGCCTGGACCGGCTGCCGCGGCGGGACGTCCGTGCGGCTGTACACGCTGCGCGGCGGCGGCCACACCTGGCCGGGCGCGGCCGACACGCCGCGCCTGGGCCCCACCCACCACGACCTGGACGCCACCAAGGTCATCCTGGACGCCTTCGACGTCACCCCGCCGCGATAGGACCCCACCGTTACCCGGGGCGAATCGGGCCTACCGGGCGGGCGCGGCAGGCGGTATGAAGGCTCGGGGGCCCGACCTTGAGCCGAAAGCGGGGGAACACCGCGCATGAGTGACGAGGTACGCATCGAGATCGAGGCCGTGCCGCGCGCCGGCCTGAGCACCGACCGGTTACGCCAGGCCGTCGCCGGGCACTCGCGGGTACTCGCCGAACTGGGCGTCGGCGACGCCCAAGGGCTGATCGTGCCGCACGCCGCGGCCCTCGGCCACGACCCGGGGCCCGGGGCGCCGTTCCGGGCCACGGTGTTCGACCCGATCGGCAACCGCGCGGTGGAGCTGCGCGGCACGCTCGACCGGCCCGAGGAGGCCGAGGTGCGGCCCAGCGCGTTCCGGCCGCAGCCAAGCTCCGGCGAGCTGACCGCTGCCGCGGCCGTCCTGCGCGCCGACCCCGCCTTCCCGCAGGGCGACGACGTCGTGGTGTACCGGCCGATGCCGCCGCTGGCCGACCTGGAGAACCCCGACGGCACCACCGTGCGCCGCCCCACCCTCGGCGTCTACACCCCCTCCGACCCGACCGGGGTACGGCACCGGATCGTGGCGGTCGACCTCACCCACCGCGCCGTCGACTGGACGCCGGCCGGGATCGACCTGCGCATGCATCACGACTGCGAGCACACCGTGCCCGAGGGCGTCGACGCGCTGGCCGACCGCGGCGGCCCCGACCAGGTCCACGTCAAGGTGCTGCGCGGCGGCACCGTGCTGTGGGACCTGCTGGTCGTCCGGCCGCGCGCCTCCGCGCCGCAGAACCCGGGCGTGGGCGGCGGCGTGGAGTTGCGCAACGTCCGCTACCGGGGCCGGCTCGCGCTGCGGCAGGCGCACGTGCCCGTCCTCAACGTCGAGTACGAGCAGGGCACGACCTTCCGCGACGACGCGAGCTTCGAGACCCGCTTCTCCGCCGCCGGCTCCGACCCGGTCGGATGGGGCTGGCGGCTGTGCACGTCCCCGCCGCGCACGATCCTGGAACGGCCCGGCAGCGACTCCGGCAACTTCCAGGGCGTGGCCTTCCACCACGACGGGCGGGAGCTGCGCATCGTCAGCGAGCTGGCGGCCGGCTGGTACCGCTACGCCAGCGACTGGCGGCTCGGCGACGACGGTTCCATCCGGCCCAGGTTCGGCTTCGCCGCCACCGCCAACCCGATGACCTGCAGGGTGCACCGCCACCACGCGTACTGGCGCTTCGACTTCGACATCGGCGGCGCCGCCGACGACGTGGTGGAGCAGATCGACCCCGGCCCCATCGGCCCCGAGCCGGTGCCGATCATCCGCGAGACGTCGCGGCGCCGGGCGGAGGGACGGTACTGGCAGGTGCGCGACAAGTCCTCCGGCCACGGCTACCGCATCCACCCCGGCCCCTACGACGGGACGGCCGACGCCTACGGGGTGTCGGACCTGTGGTTCCTGCGCCACCACCCGGCCGAGCTGGACGACGGCAACCCCGGCCCGCGCGACCGGGCGGCCGTCAACCGGTGGCTGAACGGCGAGAGCATCGACGGCACCAACGTCGTGGTCTGGTACGCCGGTCACTACTACCACGACCAGGCGCACCCGCAGCCGCACCAGGGAGAGCTGATCGGGCCCGAGCTGACCCCCTTCTGAGCGATAGGGTGGGCGGTCATGGACGATGCGCTCGGCCTCGCGGCCCACCCCCCGGCGGACGACCACACCGACTCCCCGCAGGGAGGGGTCGGACCGGCGGCGGCAAGAGCACTGCTGCGCCGCCTGGCCGAGGACCAGTCGGGCAACCGGGTGCCGTCGATCGTGGCGGGCATCGTGCGCGACGGCAGCCTGGCCTGGTTCGGCGCGCGCGGCCACCTCGACGACGGCACGGCCCCCACGCCCGCCACCCGCTACCGGCTGGGATCGATCACCAAGTCCCTGGTGGCCGTCCTGGTCATGCGGCTGCGCGACGAGGGCCGCCTGGACCTGCTCGACCCCGTCGGCAAGCACCTGCCCGAGGCGCCCGACGGCGAGGTCACCATCGCGCAGCTGCTGTCGCACACCGGCGGGCTGAGCGCCGAGCCGCCCACCGCCTGGTGGGAGCGCACCCCCGGCCTGCCCGCCGACGGGCTGCTGGCCCGGCTGTCGTCCGGCGACCTCAAGCACCGGCCCGGCCGCCGCTACCACTACAGCAACATCGGCTTCGCGCTGCTGGGCGAGCTGGCCGCCCGGCTGCGCGGCGTGCCGTGGCTGAGCGCCGTGCGCGAGGAGATCCTCCAGCCGCTCGGCATGGACGCCACCGTCGAACGGCCCGAGCCGCCCCACGCCACCGGCTACGCCGTTCACCCGTACGCCGACGTGGTGCTGCGCGAGCCGGAGCACGACGCCGGGGCGATGGGGCCGGCCGGCCAGCTCTGGTCGTCGGCCGCCGACCTGGCCCGGTGGGCGGCGTTCGTGGCCGGCGACACCGGCGGCGTGCTGTCCGCCGGCACCCTCGCCGAGATGCGCGAGCCGGCCACCGTCGACGACGGCGACGCCTGGACCAGCGGTTACGGCCTCGGGATGCAGCTGACCCGGCACGCCGGGCGGCGCCTGGCCGGGCACACCGGGTCGATGCCCGGGTTCCTGGCCACGGTGTGGGCCGACCCGGCCGAACGGGTCGGCGTGCTGTACCTGGCCAACGTCACCTCCGGGGTGAGCCGGTCGCTGCCGCTGGACCTGCTCGACATCCTCGCCGAGCACGAGCCGCGCCTGCCCGAGCAGTGGCGTCCCACGCCGGCCGACCCCGAGCTGCTGGCCCTGACCGGGGTGTGGCACTGGGGGCCCAGCCCGTACGTGCTGCGGCTGCTGCCGGACCGCGTGCTGTCGCTGGCGCCGATGAACGGGGCCGGCAGGGCCTCGCGGTTCGCGCCGCGCGAGGACGGCACGTGGGTGGGGCTGGAGGGCTACTACGCGGGTGAGACGCTGCGGGCGGCGCCCGACCACCTCGACATCAACACCTTCGTCTTCACCCGCACCCCGTACGACCCGGACGCGCCGGTGCCGGGCGGAGTCGACGGCTGGCGGCACACCTCCGGCTGAACCCCCGTCGCCCGGCACCCCTCCAGGGGTGCCGGGCCGGAGACCGGGACCGCTCGGAGGCGCCCGGCGAAAAGCCCTCGGGGGGAAGCGTCGGGCGGAAGGCCGGGACGTCGTCAGCCGAGGGCGTCGAGCAGCTCGCGCTCGCGCCGCGCGCTGAGGCCGGAGCGTCGTTCCCGGTCCAGGCCCTGCTCGCGTTCCCAGACCAGCGTGTCGGCCAGCAGCTCCTCCCGGGGCCGGTGACGCAGCCCGGCGGCGCGGGCCGCCGCCCCGCTGCGCGCCGAGAACCCCTCCCAGCCGGGCTCGGCCACCCACATCGGCAGCGACTCGGCCCCCATGTACTCGGCCACGCCGTTCTCCCGCAGCCACCCCGGCGCCGCGGTGACTACCGGACCGGTGTGCCCGCCGGCGGCGCGGGACATCTCGACCCACTGCGCGAACGGGACGACCGGGCCGACGGCGTCGTAGGTGCCGGTGGTCCCCTTCTCCGCGGCGTCGAGCAGCCAGGCGGACAGGTCGCGCGCGTCGACCGCCTGCGTCGGCAGGGCCGGCGCGTCGGGCACCAGCATCGGCCCACGCGGATCGCGGGCGGCGCGGGCCACCCAGTAGCCGGAGCGTCCGCTGTGGTCGCCCGGCCCGCCGATCAGGCCCGCCCGCGCGATGAGGAGGCGCTCGCCGACGGCGGCCGCCGACGCCTGCTCGCAGGCGACCTTCGCCTCCCCGTACAGCTCGCGGCCGACCTCGAGCCGGTCGGTCGGGGTGAGCAGGGCCGCGGACTCGTCCGCGTCCGGGGTGGCGTGGGAGGCGTAGGCGCTGACGGAGGAGACGTACGCCCAGTGCCCGGCCCGGCCGCCCAGCGCGTCCAGCGCCCCTCGGACGAAGCCGGGCTGCCACGATACCTCGATGACCGCGTCCCAGTCACGGTCCAGCAGCGGCTCGTACGCCGAAGGGTCTCGCCGGTCGGCGGCCACCAGCCTCGCACCGTCCGCGACCTGCCCGCTCTCACCGCGGGCCAGGCACGTCACGCGGTGCCCGCGCTCCACCGCCTGCCGCGCCACCTCGCGGCCCAGCCACGCCGTCCCGCCAAGAATCACGATCTCCATCCCGCCAGCCAAGCACCTCCGCCGCCCGGCACCCTGCCGGGTTCACCGACAGCGCACCCGATTCACCGAGAGCGGACGCCGGCTGGACCGTCCGGCACGAGGGTTTCACGCCGTGGCCCTGACGCCGCCCGCGTCAGATGGTCACGGTCTCAGCCGGCTCGCCCGGGACTCCAGGTAACGCTGCTCGGCGAGGCTGGCGGTGGACTTGGCGGCGCGCCGGTAATGCTCGTACGCCCCGGCCGTGTCTCCGGCCTTCTCCAGCAGATGCGCCCGCACGGACAGCAGCCGGTGATGCCCGGCCATCCGCTCGTCACCGTCCAACGTGGACAACAGGGCCAGCCCGGCCGGCGGGCCCTCGGTCTCGGCCAGCGCGATCGCCCGGTTGAGGGTGACCATCGGGTTGGGCGCGATCCGTTCCAGGATCAGGTAGAGCGCGTGGACCTGCGCCCAGTCGGTCTCCTCCGCGGTGGCCGCGTCGGCGTGCGTGGCGGCGATGGCGGCCTGCAACTGGTACGGCCCCAGCGCCGGGCCGGCCAGCGACGCCTTGACCAGCTCCGTGCCCTCGCCGATCAGCCCGCGGTCCCACGTCGCACGGTCCTGCTCGTCCAGCGGCACCAGGTCGCCGGTCGCCGTCGTCCGCGCCTCCCGGCGGGCGTCGGTCAGCAGCATCAGCGCGAGCAGCCCGGTCACCTCGCCGTCCTCGGGCAGCTGCGCGTGCACCATCCTGGTCAGCCGGATCGCCTCGTACGCGAGGTCGGCTCGGTGCAGCTCGCTGCCCGAGGACGCGGTGTAGCCCTCGTTGAAAATCAGGTAGAGCACGTGCAGGACGACCCGCAGCCGCTCCTCGCGCTCTTCGCCCTCCGGCAGGGTGAAGGTGCTGCCGGCGGCCTTGACGCGCTGCTTGGCCCGGCTGATCCTGGCCGCCATCGTGGCCTCCGGCACCAGGAACGCGCGGGCGATCTCGGCGGTGGTCAGGCCGCCGACCGCCCGCAGCGTCAGGGCGGTCTGGGAGGCCGCGGTCAGCGTCGGATGGCAGCACAAGAACAGCAGGACGAGCGTGTCGTCGGTGTCCGGCACGTCCTCGGGCACCACCTCGGCGGCCGTGGCCGACTCCCGCTCGCGGCGCGCGTGGTCGCTGCGCATCTGGTCGATGAGCCGCCGGGACGCGACGGTCATCAGCCATCCGCGGGGGTTGTCCGGCACCCCCTCGGCCGGCCACTGCACGGTGGCGGCGAGGACGGCCTCCTGCACGGCGTCCTCGCAGGCCTCCCACTGTCCGTACCGGCGCACCAACGCGCCGAGGACCTGCGGCGTGAGCTCACGCAGCAGGCCCTCGATGGCTGACGTCGTCATGCCTCCAATTGTCCGTCAGCGAACATCACCTGCCGCACCTCGACCCCCAGCCCCTCGACCGCGGTGTCCGGGATCCGCGTCGCCAGCTCGATCGCCCGCTCCTTGTTCTCGCAGTCGATCAGGTAGAAGCCGCCCAGGTACTCCTTCGCCTCCAGGAAAGGGCCGTCGGTCACCACGGGCTGGCCGTTGCGCACGGACACCACGGCGGCCTGTGACGGGTCGACCAGCGCCTGGGTGGTGATGAGCTCGCCGGACTCCTTCAGCGCCTCGATGAACGCGGCGTGGCCGTCGCCGATCGCCGCCTTCTCCTCGTCGGTCAGCGCGTCCAGCACGGCCGGGTTGATGTGCAGGCTGATCAGGAACTTCATCGCGTACTCCTCGTGATGGGCGGGGCCCCTGCCGGGCCCTTCACCCGGTTGGTCGGAGCCGCCGCCGTCGTCTTGACATCCCCCGCCAGAACTTTTTCACGAGCCGTCGCGCCTCGATGTCGAGTAGCCCGCGCCCGCTCCGGCCAACCGGCGAGACGTGGGGACCGGCGGCTCGGGACGCCTTCGGGAGCCCCGGTCAGGCGGGCGGGGACAGGGCGGCGGCCAGGCGGGCGGCCGGGCCCGGCGGCAGCGAGGGGTGGAGCAGCTCCACCCGGTGCACCAGCCTGGGGGCCGCCAGCGGCACCCCCGGCCCCACCGAGGCGGGCAGCAGCGTCAGGCCGTGCCCGGCGGCCACCAGGTTGCGCACGGTCAGCACGTCCTCGCCCTGGTAGTCCATCCCGGCGCGGAAACCTTCGCCCACCAGGTCGCGCAGCCGTTCCAGCGGGCACAACGGCGTTGCCAGCCAGCGGGCGTCGACGAGGTCGGCCAGCCGCAGCCCCGCCCGGCCCGCCAGCGGGTGGCCGGGCGGCAACGCCACCACCAGGTCCTCCTCCGACACCCCGATCCGGGTCATGGGTCCCGCGTCCGGCAGGCGCAGCGGGTCGCTGGGGGCGGTGATGCCATCCGTCAGCCCCAGGTCCGCCTCGCCCGCCGCGACCAGCGCGGCCACCCGGTCACGGCCCGTCGTGCGCACCCGTACGCGCAGGCGCGGCTGGTCGGAACGGCCCTGCGCGAGCCGTGCGGCCAGCGCCGGGTTGAGGGCGAGCGAAGCGGCGGCCAGGGTCAGCCGGTGGGCGGGCAGCGCGGCGGTGCGCAGCACGTCGGCGCGGGCGGCGCGCAGGCGCAGCAGCAGCGGGCCGGCGTGCTCCAGCAGCCGGGCGCCCGCCTCGGTCGGCTCGACCGGACGGCGGCGCAGCAGCTGCAGGCCCAGGTCGGCCTCCAGGGCGGCGATCTGCTGGGAGACCGCCGACTGGGTGTAGCCGAGGTGGTCGGCGGCGGCCGAGAACGAGCCGGCCTCGGCCACGGCCACGAAGGTGCGGAGCAGGTGCGGGTCCATCAGTGATGCTTATACCAGGTGCAGACTTCATCGTTGGCGCTTGTGCGGGGTAGCGCGTCACGATGGGAGGCATGACGAGCCTGAGAATCGCCCTGGTCGGCGACCGTTCTCCCGGCGTGCGCGCTCACGCCCGCGTCCCCCTGCTCCTGGAGGCGCTGCGCGAACGTGACGGCATCGCGCTCGACGCCTACTGGATCCCCACCCCTGACGCCTGCGGCCTGGACGCCTTCGACGGCATCTGGGTCGTGCCCGGCAGCCCGTACCTCAGCGAGCGGGGAGCCGTCGAGGCGGCGCGGACCGCGCGCGAGCACGGCATCCCGTTCCTGGGCACCTGCGGCGGCTTCCAGCACATGCTGCTGGAGTACGCGCGGAGCGTGTGCGGGCTCGACGTGGCCCACGCCGAGAACGAACCGGAAGCCGGCGGCGACAGGGATTTCCTGCTCATGCCGCTGCGCTGCTCGCTGGCCGGGCACGAGGGCGTGGTCCGGCTGGCGCCCGGCTCGCTGATCGAGCAGATCATGGGCACACCGGCGACCGTCGAGGCCTACAGCTGCTCCTACGGCTTCAACGAGCGCTACGAGCGGATCCTGAGCGAGCACGGGCTGGTCTTCTCCGGGCACGCCGAGGACGACGGCATGATCCGGTGCGCCGAGCTGCCCGGGCACCCGTTCTTCCTGGGCACCCTGTTCCAGCCGGAGCTGGCCGGCGACGGCAGACGCCCGCACCCGGTGATCTCCGCGTTCGCGGCGGCCGTGGCGGCCCGCTCCTCGGGCGCCGCGCGGGTGCCGTCGCCGGCGTCACGCTGAGGTCCGTCGCGGGTGGACGATCGACCTCAGACGAGTCCGCCCGCCCCGCCGGCTACTTCGCGGCCGGCGTCCGGGATGGGAGTCCGGGACGCACACCGGCGAGGACCAGGTCCAGCAGCCGCTCGGCCTCGGCTGCCCCGTCCGGGTCGTGCTCGGTGGCGAGGCAGATGGCGTTGACCAGGGTGAGCAGGTCCACGATCGCCACGTCGTCCCGCACGGCGCCGGCCCGGCGGGCGCCGTCCAGCAGTTCCTGACCCGCGTTCACGATCATGGCGTGACAGCTCGCGCCCACGGCGTCGCCGTCCTGGGCGCCGTGCAGGAGCGAGGTGGCCAGGCCCCGGTTGGTGACCACGTGCGCGGCGACGGCGCGCAGCCAGGCGACCAGGGCCTCCCCCGGATCGGGGCCGGCGGCCAGGTCGCGGGCGGTGGCGCAGAGGGCCTCGACCTTGCCGTGGAAGACGGCCTCCAGCAGCCGCTGCCGGGAGGGGAAGTGGCGGTGCAGGGTGGCCGAGCCGACGCCGGCGCGGCGGGCGATCTCCTCCAGGGACGCCTCGGCACCGTGCTCGGCGATGGCCGAGGTGGCCGCGGCCACGATGCGGTCGTAGTTGCGGCGAGCGTCGGCGCGCCGGGGCCGGGGGGGCACCGCGGCGGCGCGGTGATCGTCGGGCAATGTCGTCTCCGGCGCCTGCGTAAACGGGGTGTCCCTCCGAATCGTACTCGACCGCGATCGAAGGGCGGCATCGGAGGTTTGACCCAAGATAGTTTGAGGTCGTACTATCTGGCATCGAACCAGATGAAGGGACGACCATGCGCACCTTGATCCGCGCCACCCGCGTCTTCGACGGCGAGCACAGCCTGCCCCGCGCCGACGTGCTCATCGACGGCGACCGCATCGCCGCCGTCACCCCCGCCGCCGAGCCCGCCCCTGGCGCCGACGTGGTGATCGACGGCTCCGGCAGGACCCTGCTGCCGGGCCTCATCGACGCCCACACCCACACCTTCGACGGCAGCCTCGCCCAGGCGCTGGCCTTCGGCGTCACCACCGAGCTCGACATGTTCTGCCTGCCGGGCAACCTGGCCCGCCAGCGCCGGGCCGCCGCCGAGCGTGACGACGTCGCCGACCTGCGCAGCTGCGGCGTGCTGGCCACCGCCCCCGGCGGGCACCCCAGCCAGATCATGGCCGCCGAGGGCGCGGGGCTGGCCGGCTTCGGCGACGCGATCGGGCCGTTCCCGACCCTGAGCGGCCCGGACGAGGCCAAGGCGTTCGTCGAGGCCCGCCTGGCCGAGGGCGCCGACTACCTGAAGATCGTGATCGACGAGGGTCACGCCGCCGGGCTGGAGCTGCCCACGCTGTCACCGGAGACGGTCGCCGCGCTCGTGGAGGGCGCCCACGCCGCCGGGCTGCTCGCCATCGCGCACGTGGCCACCGCCGCCCACACGGCCGTGGCCCTGGACGCGGGCGTCGACGGCCTGGCCCACGTCCACTGCGACCTGCCGCCGGACGACCCGCGCGGCGAGAAGACGGCCGCCAGGATCGCCGCCCATGACGTCTTCGTCGCCACCACCCTGACCTACATCGAGGCGGTCACCGGCGACGAGAGCGGGGCCGAGCTGCTGGGCGACCCCCGCGTGGCCGCCCGCCTGTCGCCGGCGGGCGCCGGGCGGGGCGCGGGGGCCGGCCTCGGGCAGGGGAAGGCCGGGGCGGGGCTCGTGCGCAGCGATCCGGGCGCGGTGCCCGTCCACTCCCAAGGTGTGATCAACGCCGCGCACGCCGTACGTCTCCTGCACGGCGCCGGTGTGACGCTGCTCGCCGGCACCGACGCCAACCCGTTCGCCCCGCTGCACGGCGCGTCCCTGCACCGCGAGCTGCTGATGCTCACCGAGGCGGGTCTCACGCCCCAGCAGGCGCTGCGCGCCGCCACCTCCCTGCCCGCGCTCCGCTTCGGCCTGCCCGACCGCGGCCGGGTCGCGCCGGGCCTGCGGGCCGACCTGCTGCTCGTCGACGGCGACCCGACCACCGACATCACCGCCACCCGCGCCATCGCCGAGGTGTGGCGCCGGGGCGCCCGCCTGGCCACCTGACGACCACAGGACGGGCACCGATGGGCGGGAGGCCCAGGCGGGGGCCTCCGGCGCGGTCACCACACCCCCGCGACCAGGATCGATCGAGGCGATGCTCTCGGACCCGCACAGCGGTGGACCGGGATGCCGGCCGATGGCCGTCCACGACGGATGCGCATCGAGTCCGCCAGGATCCCCGGCGACGACGGGGCGTGCCCGCGTCGTCCGGACCCGCCGGCACCCAGTCGGCGAAGGAGCCACGGGTGGCCGCCTGATTCGTGTACTCGACTTCCTCGAGGCCGACGTGGGGAGCTTGCAAATTGAGTTGAGCTCAACCAAACTTCTATCCATGGAACCCGTCTCCGGCCGCGCCGCCGCCAGCCGCCGGCGCCTCCTGCAAGCCGCCGCCCACGAGCTGATCGCCACGGGTGACGTCGAGGTGGCCGCCGTCGCCAGGCGCGCCGGGATGAGTGCCGGGCTCCCGTACCGCTACTTCGGCACCCGCAGCGGCCTCATGAGCGCGCTGCTGGAGGACTTCTACGAGCGCCTCATCGCCGTCACCGTGCTCGGGCACTACGAGGGGGCGACCTGGCTGGAACGGTGGCGGGCGCAGGTCGCCACCTGGGTCGAGCACATGTACGCGGACCCGCTCGCGCCCGTCGTCCTCGGCCGCATGGTCGGCGACGCACGGGTGGCCGCCCTGGAGGCCCAGTGCTTCAAACGGGTCATCGACCTGGGCGCCAAGCACTTCGCGGCGGGCCAGGCCGAAGGACACGTGGCCGCCGATCGTGACCCCGAACTCCTGGCCGCCGCGGTCGTCGGCGGCATGCGCGCCATCCTCGCCATCGTCCTGGACCAGGACCCGCGCCCCGATCAGCCTGCCGTGATGCGCGAGGTCTGGCGGTTCACCGTCTCCGCCCTGGGCCTCAGCGGCGATCTCGGCGGCGGTGCGCCATGATCCCAGGCGCCATGTCGCGCCTGCACCGCGACGGCTACCTCGTGCTCCCCGGCCTCCTCGCGACCGGCAGCCGCGGGCGCATCCGGGCGGAGCTCGCCCCCCTCCTGATGCCCGCCGGTCGCGACCCCTTCAGTTCGCGTCATACGCGGCAGGTTTTCGGCGTCCTGCACAACACCCGCGCCGTGGACGCGCTCCTTGACCACCACCACGTCGTGGCGCTGCTTGATCGGCTCCTGCTGCCGAACTTCCTGCTCTCGAAACTGGACGTGATCGAAAGGGCTCCTGGCGCCGCCGCCGGCTCGCCCCTCGCGTACGACGACCACTATCCCGTTCCCCGCCCCCGGCCCGCGCTCTCGGTCGCCGCGACCTGGCCCCTCGACGAGGGGGCCACTCTCGTCCTGTGGCCGGGCAGCCACCGCTGGCCCTCGGCCCGCCGTCCCGACGAGCCCGGCGTCCCCCTCACGCCCCCGCCCGGCTCGTGCGTGATCACCCTCGGCACCCTCTGGCACAGCGCCGCCGCCGTCGCCCCGGCCGCCGCCCCCGAACTCACGGTCACCGCGCACTACTGCGAGCCGTGGCTGCGCACGAGGGAGGCCTTCACCCTGTCACCCGGCCGGGAGGTGGCCAGGCAACTGAGCCGCCGGGTCCGCCACATGCTCGGTTACAGCGTCCATCCCCCGGACACGGGGCTGGTGGACGGCATGCACCCGCAGCGCCTGCTTGCCTGACCCGCTGCGGCCTTCCGGTCGTTCCCTGCGGATCCCCACGTCCGTGGCACCGGCCGGCGCGCTGATACGCGACCTACTGACCCGCTGATGGCCCCTCGGCGAGCGGGTGCTCCTCACCCCAAGCGTTGACCACTTGCCGTCGAGGACCTTGAGGGGGCGCTCGACACCGCAGCCGCCCGAGGACGGCGCCTGCTCGCCGCGGCCCACCGCGCGCGTGCCACCGTCCGCCACACCACCGCGCCCGGCCTGCCCGCCGGGGGCCGCGCCGGTCCTCGCCGACCTGTCCCGTCCCGACTCGCTGGCGGCCGCCTACGCCGGAGCCGCTGCCGTCGTGGTGCAGTTGCCGCTGGTCTTCGCCGCCGACGCGGCGATGCCGCAAGCTGAGGCGGTGCTCGACGCGCTCAAGACCGCGCGGGTGCCGCGAGCGGTGTTCAACGCCGGCGGCCCGCCGCCCGCCGCGCCCATCGGCGTGCCCTTCGTGGACGCCCGGGCGCTGCTGGTCGCCGAACTGCCCAGCGTCGTCGACGTCGCCGGCGTCACCGGGCCGGCGTTCACGTACATGGAGAACCTGGCCGCGCCCTGGTCGCTGCCGCGCCTGCTCACCGGGGAGATCGTTTATCCGCTGCCCGCGGAGCTGCCGGTGCCCTGGCTCGCGCTCGACGACCTGGCCGCCGCGATCGCCGCCCTGATCGCCGCCCTGATCGCCGACCCCGCCCCGCCGCCGCCTACGTCCCGCCCTTGCCGGGCAGTGCGCCGCCCGCGGCTCCGGATCCGGCCGTGGTCAGGATCGGGACGACGACCCGTCGGGAATGGGCCGGGCGCCTGTGAAGGCGCACCTCGCCGAGCCACCCCGTGGCGCTGTGAAAGCCGTGCCGCCCCGTCGTCCCGGTCCAGCGGGAGTCGCGGGACAGCCCGCTCGCCTGCGCCATGACCGGCCGGCGGGCACCGTCCCGCCTCCGCATGGAGACGACGAAGTCACCTGCCCCCTCAGGCCGGGCGGCCCCGGCGGCGGATCTTGATGTCGCGCATGTCGGTCACCGCCGTGCGCAGCACCCGGTAGGCGTGGCCGTGCGCGTCCAACGCCGCCAGCGCGCCGAGCGTCGCCTCCGCCTCACCGTCGTCCGGGCCCGCCGGCACCTGGCAGCGGAAGGTGAACGCCGACAGGCTGTCGTCGAAGGTGAACGTGCCCGTCTCCGTGAACGCCGCCCCGCCGACCGCCCGCACCGCGGCCCGGCCCGCCTCGTCCAGCCCGGCGAACGCGCCGGAGATCGTCACTCTGAACATGTCTCCCTCTCTCGTACGGCATAGCCGAGCACCCGCTCGCCCAGCACGTCCTCGGCCACGTCGAGCAGCCGCAGCACTTCCCCGGCGATCTCGCCGGGATCCTGGCCCGCGGCGGTGCGCCGGCCGATCTCGCTCAGCACCAGCGCGTGCAGGCAGCCGGCATGCCAGGCCACCACGCGCGGCAGCGGATCGTCCGGCGCTGCCCCCGTCTCCTCGGCCAGGCACGCGGCCAGCGTGTCGGTCATCTCCCGGCCGAGGTCCTCCAGGCGCGCCATCAGCGTGGGCGTGGCCCGCATCATCTCCAGCACCCGGCCGAACCCCTCGGTCAGCCCCAGCCGCCGCTCGCGCCGGCGCACCTCCTCACGCAGGTGCTCCAGCACGGCTCGTACGGCCGGCTGCCCGGGAGCGCGGGCCCGCACCATGTCGGCCAGCCGGTGCGGGGAGGCCTCCTCCGGCGGCAGGACCAGGTCCTCCTTGGAGGCGAAGTAGTTGTAGACGGTGTTGACCGACACCTCGGCCGCGTCGGCGACCTCGGCGATCGTCACGTGGTCGAACCCGCGCTCCACGAACAGCCTGGTCGCCACCTCGGAGAGGCGCTGCCGTGTCTGCCGTTTCTTGCGTTCTCGCAGACCCTCTGCCATGCCACCGGAGCGTAACGGACTCCAACCATGAAGTCCAAGCCAATTTTGGAGTGCACTGCAGACTTGCGTGGTGAGGGTCAGTAGTAGCCGGTGGCCCCGTCCAGCAGCTCGCGGATCGTGTCGAGGTGGCCGGCGTGCCGGGCGGTCTCCTCCACCATGTGGATCAGCATCCAGCGCAGCGTCGCCTGCGCCGAGCGGAAGCCGGGGTGGCGGCCCACCTCGTCGAGCTTGTGCGCCGCGATGATCTCGTTGGAGATCGCACACTGGCGCGTGTACTCCTCCAGCAGCCGCGCGAGCGGAACGCCCTCCACCCGCATGTCGGCGTCCTCGACCGTCTCGTCGAACTGCGGCCCTTCGGCCGGCCGCCCGAGGAACAGCACCTCGAACCAGGTCTGCTCCGTCCAGCGCAGGTGCGAGACGAGCCCCGCCACCGTCATCAGCGGCGAGCCCGGCAGCACCGGCCGGTGGGCGTCCTGCTCGGCGAGGCCCTCGCATTTGTAGTGGACGATGGCGCGCTGCATGTCGAGCCAGCCGACGAGCTGGGTACGCTCGTCCGCCACGAAGGGCGGGCGGACGCGTTCAGGAGGGGTCATGACAACGGACGCTAGTTGACCGGCTCCGGCTCGCGCACCGCGTTTTCCGCCCGCCCGCCGGGCCCCGGATCGCCGGCCCGGCCGACGTCCGCCCGGCCGCCGGGCTCCGCCCGCTCCTCCGCCACAGCCTCGCGGATCCAGGCGGCCACCGCCCGGCCCAGCAGCGAGCGGTGCGCCCCGCCCCCGGCCGCCCCTCCCCCGGCCAGCGCCAGGCG
>NZ_JBFAIA010000189.1:0-16021 GCF_040654455.1 Nonomuraea sp. NPDC050691 | reverse complement strand
CAAGATCGGGGACCAAAGAATTTGGGTCATTACAGAATGGGACAGAAGTCTTACCACACTCCTGTTCCCAGAAGGGCGGGGCTCCTCGCGTGTCCCGGCCCCGCTCCTCGCGTGTCCCGGCCCGCTCCTCCCTCAGGGGCAAGGCGGGCGTCGGGGTGTCGTCAGGGCAGGCGGACGTCGAGGGTCCAGGGACGCGCGGGGCGGGACGGCTCCGTCAGGTCGACGGTGTGGCCCAGCGCGTCGAGAATCTTGGCCAGCTCGCCGGGAGTCGCGGGGTCGGCGCCGGAGACGAGCAGCGCGCGGGCGATCTCGCCGCGAGTCGCCTTGGCCATGTGGCTGACGACCTTGCCGCCCTTGAACACCCGTACCGCCACGGAGCGCTCTCCAGGCTGCCAGGCGCCCGCGTACGTGGCCGAGCGGAGGTCGACGACGAGCCCGGGCACGGGATCGAGCTCGCGGGCCACCAGAGGCCGCCAGAAGGCCGCCAGGCCGCCCAGGGGAGGCAGGTTGACCCCCATGGACAGCCGGTAGGGCGGGACGCGGTCGCTGAGCCGCAGGACGCCCCACAGGCCCGAGAAGATCAGCACCGACTCCTCGGCCCTCCGCCTCGCCTCGGCGTCGAGGGTGGCGAGGTCCAGGTTGTCGTACAGGACGCCGGTGTAGAGCTCGGCGGCGGGGAGCGTGGGCGCGGTCCTGATCGCCGTGTTCTTGGCCAGCTCGCCCGCCAGGCCGGGCGTCAGCCCGAGCACGTCGAGGGCGTCGCGGCGCTTGGACGCGCGGACGAGCGCGGCCATCGCCCGCTTGCGCGCCCGGCCGAGCGACGGGAAGGACAGCTCACCGGCCGCTTCTCCGACGGGCGGCCCATCTCCTTCGGACGCCTTCCCCTCGGACGGCGGCAACAGAATCAACACGCCCATCACCCTATTGGCCCTGGCCAGTGGCCCTCCCGCCGCCTGCCGGACGGGTGTGGCCGGGCGCCGTCACGGGTCGCCCTCCCTCTGCCGACGCGCGTTGGCTAGGCTCGGGCGGATGGATTTCGATCTGCTCTTCCACGAGGCCTGGCCTGCTTACGAGCAGCGGGTTCACGAGGGGTGGGTGCTGCGTCACGCGGGGGGCGTGACCAAGCGGGCCAACTCCGTGCTGGCCCTGCACCGTCCCGCCGACCTGGGCGGAGCCATCGAGACGGCCGAGGCGTTCTACGGCGAGCGCGGGCAGCGCTGCGTCTTCTCCATGGGGGCCAAGGCCGCGCCCGGGCTGGACGAGGAACTGGAGCGGCGGGGGTACGAGGTGGTCGACCCGACGGTCGTCATGGTCGCCTCGTGCGGCCAGATCGGTGACGGCGCCGGCCCGGTCAGGGTCGAGGAGCGGCCGTGGCCGGGGTGGATGGAGACGTGGTGGGCGGTCGACGGGCGATACGGCAGTGGTTACGGGGAGGCGGAGCGTATCTGCACCGGAGTTCCCGCCTGGTACGGCGCCGTCGAGGAGGACGGCGTGGCGCTCGCCGTCGGGCGGGCCGTCCCCCAGGGGGACACGCTCGGAATCTTCTGCATGGCCACGCGTCCGGAGGCCCGCCGGCGGGGGCTGGCCCGGACGGTGCTGCGTGCTCTGGTACGGCACGCGGGGGTGGGGTCCGCGTACTTGTGCACCACCGCCGCCAACCAGGCCGCGCAGGCGTTGTACCGGAGCGAGGGGTTCGAGGTCGTCAGCCGGTACCACTATCGGGTGCGCAGGCCGGCGCTCGACGACGTTTGACGGCCGCGCCGCCGAGGGAGAACTCGACGGCAGTGTTCGAACGGACGATTCGACGGGAGATGGTGAGTTGACCGCGGCTGTGCCTGGGAGGCGGGACGGTGACGACGGGAGTCCCGCCGGCCCGGCGGACAACGGTCTTCATGTCCGGGCCGTCGACGCCTTCATCGCGGCGGCCAACGCGGGCGACCCGGAGCAGCGGGCGACGTTGCTGAGCCGCGCGCTGACGGCCGAGGTCGTCTTCTGGGGGCCGCTGGGGCGGGGCGTCGGACGCCATGCCGTCGAGGACTTCATCACCGAGGTCGTCCAGGGCCATCCGGCGGCGCCGTGCCGGATGGTGCGGACGACCCGCGTGGACGCGCCGCACGAGTGGGCGCGTTTCGGCTGGCGGTACGAGGACGGCCACGGCCGCACCCTGCTGTCGGGCGTGGACGTGGTGCACGTCACGGCCGAGGGCGACATCGACGAGATCGTGGTCTTCGCCGGGCCCCTGGGTGATCCAGGGTAAGGAAACGGTCACTCACGCAAGATGGCGACCCCGAGCAGGCCCGGGGTCGCCATCTTGGTCGTGAAATATGCGATATGTGGTTATCTCGTCACGGCGAGACGCTGGTCAGCGCTCGTCGTTGCGGGCAATTGTCGGGGTTTCGCTGAGGCGTGCCGACTCGTCCAGGATGTCGGCACCCTTCTCGCGCAGCGCCGCGATGTGCTGACGCCCGTGGTGGGCGCAGAACAGCAGCTCCCCACCCACAGGCAGGGTCGCGCGAATGTAGGCCTGGGCACCGCAACGGTCGCAGCGGTCGAGGGCCGTCAGCGGCTTAACGGGGGCGAGAGCTCCAGTCACGTATCGCCTTTCGGGTCACCCCCGCCGAAGCGAGGATCTGGCGTCAGTCACTTGGAACAACATCTAACCGGACGTGGACGTTCCCAACCGCCGCCCCGCTACGCCGAGAGCGGAATGTGTCCCAAAGTAATGACGATCAGCCCGTTGGTAACGGCAAACATGACCGCATGGCAAGCTTGTACGCGCGCGTCTGCGCAAGTACGCCTACGCAGGCGAAGAACGGTAGGCTACGCACTGGTGTTCGATGACTAACCCGGAGGAGCTGGAGTGACGCTAGTTGAGGCCGGTTACACGGCTCGTCACCTCTCGGTGCTTGAGGGGCTCGAAGCGGTCCGCAAGCGCCCGGGCATGTACATCGGGTCCACCGACAGCCGCGGGCTCATGCATTGCCTCTGGGAGATCGTGGACAACGGCGTCGACGAGGCGCTGGGCGGCCACTGCTCCCGCATCGAGGTGGAGCTGTACGCCGACGGCTCCATCGAGGTCCGCGACGACGGCCGCGGCATCCCGGTCGACATCGAGCCCAAGAGCGGCCTGGCCGGGGTCGAGCTCGTCTACACCAAGCTCCACGCGGGCGGCAAGTTCGGCGGCGGCTCCTACGCCGCCTCCGGCGGCCTGCACGGCGTGGGCGCCTCCGTGGTCAACGCGCTGTCGTCCCGCCTCGACGTCCAGGTCGACCGCGACGGGCGCGTCCACGAGATCAGCTTCCGGCGCGGCGTGCCGGGCGTCTTCGACGGCGAGGGGCCGACCGCCAAGTTCCGCAAGAAGTCGGGGCTGCGCGACGGCGGCAAGCTGGGCCGCGACGTCACCGGCACCCGCGTCCGCTTCTGGGCGGACAAGCAGATCTTCCTGCCCGACGCCGAGGTGTCGCTCGACGAGATCCACGTCCGGCTGCGCCAGACCGCCTTCCTGGTGCCCGGCCTCACGCTCGTGGTGATCGACAGCCGCCACGAGGAGCAGGTGGTGGAGGAGTTCCGCTTCGACGGCGGCATCTCCGAGTTCACCGAGTTCCTGGCCCGCGACGAGGCCGTCTGCGACGTGCTGCGCCTGCAGGGCGTCGGCCACTTCCACGAGACCGTTCCGGTGCTCGACGACCAGGGCCACATGACGCCCACCGAGGTCCAGCGCGAGCTGACGGTCGACGTGGCCGTGCGCTGGGGCCGCGGCTACGAGTCGACCGTCCGTTCGTTCGTCAACGTGATCGCCACCCCCAAGGGCGGCACCCACATCACCGGTTTCGAGCGCGGCCTGGTCCGCACGATCAACGAGCAGCTGCGCGAGACCCGCCTGCTGAAGAACGGCGACGACCCGGTCACCAAGGAGGACATCCTCGAGGGCCTCACGGCCGTCGTCACCGTCCGCGTGCCGGAGCCGCAGTTCGAGGGCCAGACCAAGGAGGTCCTCGGCACCTCCGCGGCCACCCGCATCGTCTCCCACGTGGTCTCGCGCGAGCTGAAGGAGCTGTTCGCCAACCCGCCGCGCGGCTTCAAGCAGCCCCTGCGCGCCGCGCTGGAGAAGATCGTCGCCGCCGCCAAGGCCCGCATCGCGGCCCGCGAGCACCGTGACAACCAGCGCCGCAAGAGCGCCCTGGAGAATTCCGCGCTGCCCGCCAAGCTCGTCGACTGCCGCAGCGACGACGTCGACCGCAGCGAGCTGTTCATCGTCGAGGGAGACTCGGCGCTGGGCACGGCCAAGCTGGCCCGCGACTCGGAGTTCCAGGCGCTGCTGCCGATCCGCGGCAAGATCCTCAACGTCCAGAAGGCGTCGATGAGCGACATGCTCAAGAACGCCGAGTGCGCCGCCATCATCCAGGTCGTCGGCGCCGGGTCCGGCCGCTCGTTCGACATCGAGGCGGCCCGCTACGGCAAGGTCATCCTCATGGCCGACGCCGACGTCGACGGCGCCCACATCCGTTGCCTGCTCCTGACGCTGTTCCACCGCTACATGCGGCCCATGGTCGAGGCGGGCCGCGTGTTCGCCGCGGTCCCGCCCCTGCACCGGATCGAGCTCACCAACCCGGGCAAGGGCAAGGAGAAGTACATCTACTGCTACTCCGACGCCGAGCTGCACAAGGTGCTGCGCGACCTGGAGCGGCGCGGCAAGCGCTGGAAGGACCCGGTGCAGCGCTACAAGGGTCTCGGCGAGATGGACGCCGACCAGCTGGCCGAGACCACGATGGACCCGCGCCACCGCATCCTGCGCCGCGTCCGCATCGAGGACGCCGAGGGGGCGGAGAGCATCTTCAGCCTCCTCATGGGCAGCGACGTCGCGCCGCGCCGCGAGTTCATCGTCAACAGCGCGGCCGAGGTCGACCGCGACCACATCGACGCCTGACCAACCACGGGGCGGCTCCTCACCCGGCTGCCCCCATCACGTCGCCCGGCCTCGTGCCGGGCGGCTCCTCGCGGGGCGGCCCCATGAAGTCGCCCGGCCCTGTGCTGGATGGCTCCTCGCGGGGCGGCCCCATGAAGTCGCCCAGCTCCGTGCTGGGCGCTCTTGTGTCGGGCCCGCCGCCGTGTGACGCGGCTGCCCCGGAAGGTCCGGGCGGCCCCGTCACCCCGCTGTCCCTCGACCGGCGCGGCGGCCGTACCGTGGGGATCATGACCGTGGCTGCCGACAAGCTGGAACTACGGCCGGCGTCCGACGCCGACCGCGAGTGGATCTACCGCCTCCGGCACGAGGTGTACGCGCGGGAGCTGGGCCAGCACGCCCCCAACGCGGCCGGGCGGCTCACCGACGACCTCGACGGGAACAACGTCTACCTCGTGGCGGCCCACCAGGACCGCCCCGTCGGCTTCGTCAGCGTCACGCCCCCATGGGCCGGACGCTACTCGATCGACAAGTACCTGCGCAGGCAGGACCACCCGGAGCTGCGCGAGAGCGGCCTGTTCGAGATCCGGATCCTGACCGTCGAGCCGAGCCGGCGTGGCGAGATGACCGGAAAACTGCTGATGTATGCGGCGCTGCGGTGGGTGATGGCGCACGGCGGGCGGGTCGTCGTGGCCCTGGGCCGGGCCGAGCTGCTGCCGATGTACCTGTCGCTGGGCCTGGTCTCGACCGGCGTGCCGGTGCGTTCGGGCGCCGTCGACTTCGAACTCCTGACAGGCCAGGTGGCCGATCTGGCCGGCCGGACGCTGCGGCGCTACGGTCCGCTGCTGGAGGATCTGCGGCGAACGGTGCGCTGGGAGCTGGAGATGCCCTTCCTGCCCGAGGCGGAGTCCTGCGAGCACGGCGGCGCCTCCGTCGAGGCGCTGGGCCGCCGGTTCGACACCCTGGAGGCGCGCCGCGACGTCGTGCCCGCCGACGTGCTGGACGCCTGGTTCCCGCCCGCGCCCGGGGTCGTCGCGGGGCTGTCCGGCGACCTGGAGTGGATCACGAGGACCTCCCCGCCCGCGCGGGCCGCGGGGCTCGTCGAGGAGATCGCGCTCCGCCGGGACGTGCCGGAGGACGCCGTCGCCGTCGGCGCCGGCTCCTCCGACCTGATCTTCCGCGCGTTCGGAGACTGGCTGGACGCCTCCTCGCGGGTGCTGCTGGTCGATCCCTCCTACGGCGAGTACGCCCATGTCGTCGAGCAGGTGATCGGCTGCCGCGCCGACCGGTTCTCGCTGCGCCGTGAGGACGGGTGGCGGATCGACGCAGACCGCCTCGCCGACCGCC
Source organism: Nonomuraea sp. NPDC050691 (assembly GCF_040654455.1). Lineage (NCBI taxonomy): Bacteria > Bacillati > Actinomycetota > Actinomycetes > Streptosporangiales > Streptosporangiaceae > Nonomuraea > Nonomuraea sp. NPDC050691. The sequence continues at coordinate 9,771 of NZ_JBFAIA010000189.1, read as the reverse complement.
TGCGCAGTCGCTATGACCTCGTGGTCATCGTCAACCCGAACAACCCCACCGGCGTGCACCTCGACGCGGACGAGCTCCGTGAGGTCCTGGCGCGGGCGCCGGGCGGAACCCGGTTCTGGATCGACGAGGCCTATGTCGGCTACAGCGGGCCCGGGCAGTCGCTGGAACGGTACGCGGCCGGTTCGGACAACACGATCGTCTGCACATCCATGTCCAAGATGTACGCGTTGTCGGGTCTGCGGGCCGCCTACCTCACGGCGCCGTCACGGATCGCGGCCGAGCTGCGCCGCCGGACTCCGCCCTGGGCGGTGAGCCTGCCCGCGCAGATCGCCGCGGTGCGCGCCCTGCGCGATCCCGGCTACTACACCGGCCGCTGGGCGCAGACCGCCCTGCTGCGGGCCGAGCTGGCGGCGGCGCTCGCCGGGATCGGTGAGGACCTGTCGGTTCACGAGTCGGTGGCGAACTTCGTCCTGCTCACGTTGCCCCGCGGCGGTCCCGGCGCCGCCCGCCTGGTCGGCCGGTGCCGGCGGCAGGGGGTGTTCCTGCGTGACCTGTCACCGTTGTCGCCGGCGTTCGAGGGCAGGACGGTGCGGATCGCGGTCCGCGACGCCACCGCCAACGCCCGCACGGTCCAGGCCGTCGCCGATGCGCTGCGTGACCCGCGGCGGACGGCGTGACCGGTGTCGGTGGCGCCGCGTGGCCTGCGGGGGGACGGCGTGACCGGATGTCGGTGGCGCTGAGTGGCCTGCGGGAGATGGCGTGACCGGTGTCGGTGACCTGATCCCCTACCTCGCCGGGGCGCTGGCCTTGGGCGGGGTCGCCGTGGCGCTGTCGCGGCGGCGCGAGTACGTCCTGCGGTGGTGCGCCTGGGCGGTGGCCGTGCCCGTCGTGGTCGCGGCCCTCTCCCTCGGTCCCGGTGGGGCGGCCGTCCTCGCCGCGGCGGTGGGCGCGGGATGCGCCGTCGAGTACGGCCGGCTGACCCGGCTGCCGTGGCCGGACCGCGTGGTGCTCACCGTCGCCGCGGCCGCGTCCCCCCTGGCGGCCTGGCTCGTCCCCGCGGAGCTGCCCAGGGTGCTCGCCGCCTGCGTCCTGGCCGTCGCCCTGGTTCCGTTGCTGGCGGGGGACGCGGCGGGCGGGCTGAGGCGGCTCTGCCTGGGCGTGGCCGGCGTCGTGTGGTTCGCGCCGCTGATCGGAGTGGTGCTGCTAGGGCCGGCGGTCCTGGCGCTGTTCGCCGCGGTGTCGGTCGCCGACATCACCGCCTCGTTCGCCGGCCGGTCGATGGGGGGACCGCGGCTGTCGCCGTTGTCGCCGGCCAAGCGCTGGAGCGGCCTGCTGGCCGGGGCCGCCGCCGGCCTGGCCGTGCTGGCGCTCCTGGACGCGTTCACGCTGCCTCTGGCCGTCGCCGTGACGGTCGGTGCGCCCCTGGGGACCTGCTGGAGTCGATGATCAAGCGAGGCGTTGAAGCCAAGGATTCGGCCTCCTGGCTGGCCGGGGCCGGTGGGCTGCTGGACCGGCTCGATTCCCTGCTGCTCGGCCTCGCGGTGGCGCTGCTGCTCGCCCCGTCCGGGTGACGGCACCCGGGATCAGCCGGTGACGGCCGGGTTGGCGGCCAGGATGTGCTCGGCGGCCCCCCGGAGGCGGGGCAGGAAACGGGCGACCTCTCCGGCGCGCGGCCGCAGGTCGGCGGGGGAGGCGACGCCGAGATCCCCCAGGGCGGCACGGAACGCGGGCAGGCGGGAGCGGTGGAGCGCGGGCGCGTCCGCCGCCAGGATCGTGTGACAGCGGGCGAACGTCGCGATGATCCAGAACACGGCCTCGCGGTGGTCGCCGCGCTCCACGAGCTCGAGGCTGCCGCCGATCGCGATCGGGCGGGCCGCCGGGGTGATGTCGCCGCTGAAGGGGAACGGGGTCGTCGCGACGGCCGCCGCCAGGTCGAACGTCTCAGCCAGTTCGCGCACCTGGTGCCGGACCCGTTCGGCGGACAGGCCGGAGCAGCCGAGGAGGTCCAGCAGCTCCCGGTAGAGGGCGGAGAGCCCGTAGGAGGCGAGGACGTCACGCGCCGCCGGATAGCGCAGCCGTACGGTCGGGTTGCGCAGAGCGGCGACGAGCGGCACGTGGGTGGTGACCCCGGCGGCGAACAGCCAGGTCAGGACCTGCTCGTGGAACGCGCGGTCCCCGGGGTCCGCGAGCGCCGCGAGGAGGGTCTCGATCCTCCGCACGGCGTCCTCGCACCTGCGGCGCACCCACGGCCGGGCGGCGAAGCGCGCCGCGACGTGCTCCTGGAGGGCGCGCAGGCGGCCGGTGGGGTCGTCGACGACCGTGTCGGTCCGGAACGCCCCGGCCAGGTGGTACGACGCCAGGACCTCGTCCGGGGACCGGAGGGCGGACCAGGGGAGATGGCTGACCTCCAGCAGGACGCCTTCGTAGCGCAGCTTGCCCGGCTTGGCCCCCGGGGTGTCCGTGACCACGAAGAGGTCCAGGTCGGAGGACGGCGGCAGCTCGGCGTCGTCCGGCAGGCCGACCGTGGAGCCGGTGACGTACGCGCCGCGATAGCCGGGATCGCGGCGCGCGTGCTCGGACACCCAGCGCGCCGCGGCCTCGCGCGCGGTTCCCAATCTCACCATGCCGACCATCATGCGGCCGTACGACGACCGGCCGCGGAACCGAAGCTCCCGTCAGAGGGAGACCGGCATCAGCCTTCCCGTGTGGACGTCGTAGATGGCGCCGCCCACCGGCATGTCCTTGGGCAGGAACGGCGTGGTCCGGATGCGGGTGAGGTCGTGGCGCAGCGCCGAGTCCTGGTCGGGGACCGTGTGGAACTCCAGGCTGCGCGTGTCCACCCCGTGCAGCTGCGTGAGGTCGTGCACGTCGCCGTCCGTCACCTTGGTCATGCCGCAGTCCGTGTGCGGCATCACCAGCACCCGCTCCACGCCCAGCAGGTACACGGCCAGGACCAGAGTACGCAGGACGTCGTCGGTGACGCGGGCGCCCGCGTTGCGCAGGATCTTGGCGTCCCCGGCCTCCAGGCCCAACAGTCCGAGGGGATCGATGCGGGAGTCCATGCAGGTGACCACCGCGAGCCCGCGTGCCGCGCGGCCGGTCAGCCCTGAGTTGGTGAATCCCTTGACGTATTCCGCGTTACCGGCAAGCAAGTCGTCGAACGCACTCATGGTGAGATAGTGCCGCATGCCGGATCGAGCAGCTTGCCCGGGGTCCCGACAGGCGAGAGTTGGCCAAGGTCCCCCCATCGGCCGTCACGATGGGTGATGATGTCGTAGCCCTAAGTGTGAGTAGCCGAAGAAGGTTGTCGTGAGTAGGTCCGAATCCCTCGCCGCGTACTTCCGCGCCCAGGCGCGACGCTGCCTCGACCGGGTGGAGTCCAACGACGCCGGTCGCAACGCGCGGTCCGCGCTGGCGCTCCTCGACGCCGCCGCCTACGCGGCCGGCCTCCCGGACGACGATCCGCTCATCGAGCGGCTGGCGGAGGCCGGGTGTTTCGGCGCCCCCGGAAACGACGGGTTCGACCCCGGCCCGGAAGCCACCCGGATGGTGCGCTTCTGGGAGGGCGGCGAGCCCCGCGAGCTGATCCTCGCCCTGCCCGCCGTCGCGGCGAGCACGGCCTGACCCGACCGGCCTGACCCCGGCCGGGTCGTCAGGCGCCGCGCTCGTCCGGCGGGAGCCTGCGCAGCCGGGCGTTCGCGAGATGCGGCGGCGTGTAGTCGACGTCGCCCGGGTTGAGGTCGGTCCCCGGCGGCACGAGCTCGTCGATCCGGTCCAGGACGTCGTCGTCGAGCCGCAGCTCCGCCGCCGCCACCAGGTCGTCGAGCTGCTCGGCCGTACGCGGCCCGATGATCACCGAGGTGATCGCGGGGTGGCTCAGCACGAACGCCAGCGCCACGTGCGACAGCGGCCGGCCCAGGTCGTCGGCCAGCTTGATCAGTTCCTCGATCACGTCGGCCTTGCGGGCGTTGCCGGGCAGCGACAGGTCGAACTTGTACGAGATCATGTTGCGGAACTCGTTGAGGTCCATCTGGTCGCGGCGGAACCTGCCGGTCAGCCAGCCGCTGTTGAGCGGGCTCCAGGTGAGCACGCCCATGCCGTACTTCTGCGCGGTCGGCAGCACGGCCTTCTCGATCCCCCGTACGAAGATCGAGTACGGGGGCTGCTCGGTGCGGAACGGCACGTGACCGCGGCGCTCGGCCACCCAGCGGGCCTCGACGATCTCCTCCGCCCCGAAGTCGGAGCAGCCGATCGCCATGACCTTGCCCTCGCGGACGAGGTCCGACAGCACCGACAGGGTCTCGTCGAGGTCGGTCGCCGGGTCGGGGCGGTGGATCTGGTACAGGTCGATGCGGTCGGTGCCGAGCCGGCGCAGGCTGTTCTCGACCGCCTGCCGGATCCAGCGGCGCGAGTTGCCGCGCTGGTTGGGGTCGTCGCCCATCGGGAAGTGCACCTTGGTGGCCAGGACCACCTCGTCGCGGCGCGCGCGGACGGCCTTGCCGACGATCTCCTCCGACTCGCCCGCGGAGTACATGTCGGCCGTGTCCACGAAGTTGACACCCGCGTCCAGGGCCTTGCCGATCAGCCTGGCGGCGTCGTCGTGGTCGGGATTGCCCCACGCGCCCAGCATCATCGTGCCGAGGCAGTAGCGGCTCACGGAGATCCCGGTGCGGCCCAGCGTGGCTCTGCGCATGCGTTCTTCCCCCCATGGAAGGTCCTGTGCCTCAACGAGTCCATCACACGAGGGCGAACCGGAGGGGTGTGGGGTGGCGTCACCCGGGTAGGTGAGGCCGTCGAAACGGACTTGGAGGTGTGTGGTGAAGGGCGTCGCGGAATTCCACACGATCGTGCTCGACTGCGCGAACCCCCGCATGCTGGGGGAGTTCTACGCGGGACTGCTGGGCTGGTCGATGGACCCCCGGGACGACGACTGGGTGATCGTCACCGACGGCGGCTCGCCGAAGCGGCTGGCATGCCAGCGGGTCGAGGACTACCGCCCGCCGATCTGGCCCCGCTCCGAGCGCCCCCAGCAGTTCCACCTCGACCTGACCGTGCAGGACATGGACCGGGCGGAGAAGGCGGCCATCGAGCTGGGCGCCACGAAGCACGACCACCAGCCGAGCGAGGACGACAGCTTCCGCGTCTTCCTCGACCCGGCGGGGCACCCGTTCTGCCTCTGCCGCGACGCCGGCGACTGACCGCTTCGCCGCCACCGACCGGCCGGCCGCGACGGCCGGTCCACCGAGCAGCCGGACGTCCAGGACGCCCAGGAACAATCCCAGGGGCCCCCGCCCTGGTGCTCCGGCGTAGGAGGGGCCGGCCTCCCGAGGGAGGCCGGCCCCTCGCCGCATCTCAACGGGCGGTGCGGACGCCGTACGGGATCAGCGGGCCGCCTGGGTGAGCAGGCTCACCGCCTGCCGTACGCGGCCCGCCGCCAGCTCCTGGTCGGCGCGGGCCGTCAGGTCGGGCCGCCGGCCCGTCGCCTGGGCCACGTCCCGCGCCACCGACGCCAGCGTGTCGCCCTGCTGGTACGTGTCCGTGGACGACCGGTCGAGCAGCGCCGCCGCGGCCTCCAGCGCGCCCAGCACGACGCGGGAGTCACGCACCGTCCCGTCGGCGTTCCAGTTGCGCCCCGTCAGCGCGACCGTCAGTGCCGCCGCCGCGCCCTTCGACGCGGCGTCGCCGCCCGCGAGCCGGTCGCGCAACGCCTTGAGCCGGTCGCGGCCCGGGTCGGTCCGCAGGCCCCAGCCGTACGGGAACAGCGGGTCGTACGCCGCGTCGCCCACGTTGATCGGGAGCTGCGCCGCCGTGCGGAACCAGGAGAAGGGCAGCCGGCCCGTGTACGGCACGGCCCCGAACAGCGGGTCCGCCACGCCCGCGCCCTCGGTGCCGGGCAGCCACGACGCGACGAGCGCCGTGACGCGCGACAGGTCGCCGAGGACCATCGGCCGGCCCGACACCACCAGCACCACGCACTTCATCGCCCCGCACACCCGGTCGACCGCGGCCCGGTCGGCGGCCGAGAGGTCCAGCGTGCGGCCGGCGCGGCCCACGTCACCGAACCCCTCCGCGTACGGCGTCTCGCCCACCACCACGACGCCCACGTCATGCCCGGTGAGCGGCGCCGAGGCGTCCCGGGAGTAGGTGACCGACGCGGCGCGCGAGCGGATGGCCGACAGGATCGTCGTGCCCGTCGTGATCGGCCCGGACGAGCCCTGCCAGGTGATCGTCCAGCCGCCCGACTGGTTGCCGATGTCGTCGGCGTTCGACCCGGCCACGTACACCTTGGCGTCGCGGCGCAGCGGCAGCAGGCCGCCGTCGTTCTTCAGCAGCACCTGCGAGCGGGCCGCCGCCGTGCGGGCCACCGCCCGGTGGGCGGCAGAGCCGACCTCCGGCAGCCCCGACCGGTCCGCGTACGGGTGCTCGAACAGGCCGAGCCGGAACTTCTGTGTCAGGATCCGGGCCACGGCGTCGTCCACGCGGCTCTGCGGCACCCGGCCGGCTTCCACCTCGGCCCTCAGCGTGCTCTCGAACTCCACGTACGCGTACGGGACCATGATCATGTCCAGGCCGGCGTTGATCGAGGTCCGCACGTCGCTCGGGTAGTCGCCGGGGATCTGGTCGATCGCCTGCCAGTCGCTGATCACGAACCCCTTGAAGCCGAGCCGTCCCTTGAGCACGTCCGTGATCAGCTCGCGGTGCGCGTGCATCTTGGTCGGCCCCTGGCCGAGGTCCACGCTGGAGAACGACGGCATGACCGACCCCACGCCCCGCCGGACCGCCTCGGCGAACGGCGCCAGATGGATCGCCTCCAGCCCCTGCCGGCTCACCCGGGTGACGCCCTGGTCGATCGTGTAGTCGCCGGAGGTGGAGGAGCCGTAGGCGGTGCCGCCGTCGCCGACGTAGTGCTTGGCCGTGGCCAGGACGCCGTTCTTCTGGAGACCGTCGATGACCGTGGTCATCCGGGAGACCAGGGCGGGGTCCTCGCCGAAGGACTCGTAGGCCCGGCCCCAGCGGTCGTCCCGCGACACGCACAGGCACGGCGCGAAGTCCCACGGCACGCCCGTCGCCTTGACCTCGCGGGCCGTGATCGCGCCGGCCTGCTCGACCAGGCCCGGGTCACGGGTGGCGCCGAGGCCGACGTTGTGCGGGAAGATCGTCGCCCCGGCCACGTTGTTGTGGCCGTGGACGGCGTCGACGCCGTAGATGAGCGGGATCTGCAGGCGGGTGCGCTGGGCCTGCAACTGGAAGGCGTCCACCATGTCGGCCCACGCCTTCGGCGTGTTGGGCGTCGGGGTGGAGCCGCCGCCCGACAGCAGGGAGCCGAGCAGGCGGGTGGCGATGTCGCCCGGCGCGGCCAGCGCCTGCCGCTCGGCCTGCGTCATCTGGCCGACCTTCTCCTCCAGCGTCATGCGGCCGAGCAGGTCGGCGACCCGCTGCTTGACGGGCTTGCGGGCGTCGAGGTACGGCAGGCCGTGCGCGTTGATCACGACGACCGGCGCCTCGGCCGGTGGCCGCACGCCCTCGCCGGACAGCGTGATCGGGATGGTCTCGGCGACCTCCGGCGCCCGGTCGGCCAGCGTCCTGACCGTGAACGACTTCGCGGAGCCGGAGGCGGTGCCCGCCGGGAAGGTCAGCGTGCCCTCGGCCGGGGTGTAGTCCTCGCCGGGTGTGGCGGTGCCGGCGCCGGTGCGGTAGCCCACCTTGAGGTCCGCGGGGAGCGGGGTGCCGGTGGCCGTGCTGATGGAGACGCGTACCTCCGCCGTGCCCTTCTCGGCGACCGGGTACACCGGGCGGTCCGTCGCCAGCCGTACCGGGCGCGGGGGAGCCGTGCCGTACACCTGGACGTCGTCCCACAGGAGTGTGCCGGAGGCGGCGGGCAGGCGCATGGAGTAGCCCCACATGGCGACCAGGTCCAGCTCGCCGTCCGTCGGCGCGCCGCCGGGCTGGTAGTCGGCGCGGCGCACGAGGTCCGCGAACGGCGTGCGCACCTGCCGCCAGCCGGCCGTGTCGTCGGTGAACGAGGACTCGAACAGCTCGGAGGAGCCCGCGGCGGAACCGCCGTCCTTGACCTCGAAGAAGATCCGCTGCCCGGATCCGGTGCCCTTGACCCAGAACGAGAAGCCCTCGTAGCCGGACCAGTCCTGGGTGGCGGCCAGGTCGTGGGTCCAGCCGCCCCACTGGCTCACGGCGTAGACGGCCTTGAGCACGCGGTTGCCGGCGGGCGCGCCGGGGCGGTCGGCGCCGGCCTCGACGGTCAGGGCCGGGGTGGACGGGCCGTCGTTGCCCCAGGCGCTGACGCCCTGGGGGAGTCCGTCGGTCTCGAAGTCGGTGATGGTGACGGGGTCGGCCGCCTTTGCGGGCGCTTGCACGGGTGCCTGCATGGGTGGCTGCACCGGTACCTGCGCGGGTGTCGCGGTCGTCGCCACGGCGGGTGGGCTCGGTGCGGCCACGGCCATGGCGGCCACCAGGGCAAGGGCCGCCCATAACGGGGATCTGGCTCGGAACACAGTACCTCCCTCATGAGAGAGCGCTCTCTCCGGAGAGATCGGGCACGAGATGCATTTCATAACAGGTGCGCTGAAAAAACCTTCACGTCACCTGGTCAACCGCCGTGCGCCTGCCCCCGCGTTCATGCCCGGCTCGCCCTCAGGGGTGAGCGCCCTCAGGCATCGCGCCCGGGACACGCGCACCCGCTCAGGGGGCGGGGCACATCCGCTCAGGCTGCGGCACGTGCGCCCGCTCAGGGGGCAGTGCGCGCGCTCATGCGGGATCGTCCGCGGCCCTCGGGCAGGGGTGCGAGTCGATGGCCCACGCCCGATGCGTTGGACCTCTTGACGTAGAGATCGGGCGCGTTCGCGGGCGTCAGGTCCGGCGATGCCGAGGGTGACCGGCGAGGCGGAGCGCGATGGTGAGCCGGGCCCGGAGCCGGATGCGTTTGCGGGGGTTCTGGTCGGGGTTGAGGCCTTCGATGACGATGTAGGAGAAGTGCGGCGCGAGTTGCCGGTCGGCCTGGGCGCGCGCGGTCTCGCGGGACAGTCGATCAGCGTCGATGGTCTGACGGAGCCGGTCGCGTTCGGCGACGGAGATGGGGCGGCGTCCGAGCCGGTCGGGCCAGCCATCAGGCCGGGTTGGCGACAGGGGGCGATGGCGTCCGGTGAGGGCTTGAAGTAGCGGCGCAGGTTCTCCGGATTCTTGTGCCGGGATTTGGCCGTCAGCATGAGCAGGCTCGCGCCCGCCTCGCCCAGGTGAGTCAGCGCCGAGTGGCGGAATTCGTGCAGGTCCCAGCCCGTGCCGGGGCCGTTCAGCGCGGTGTGCTCGTCCAGCAGGGCGCGGGCCTGGCCGTAGGACAGGCGAGCGAGGCCGGTGTCGAGACAGACGCCGCGGGGGCTGACGACCTGGCCGGGGCCTGGGCGGCGGTGGGTGACGACGACGACCGGGCCGCGGGTGCGGCCTTTGAGCAGGCGGGGCGACAGCCGAGCGGCGTCGGCGTCCCAGTAGACGGTCTCCAGCACGAAGTCCTCGCGGGCCTGACCGCGGCGGCGGGTCTCGGCGCGGGTGCCCTTGGCCTTGACCCGTGCCTGGCGGACCGTCAGGTCCAGGTCCTCGATGTTGAGGGTGAGGATTTTCTCGGCCGATCGGGATGTGATCGCGAAGTCCTTGAAGATCCAGCTAACTCGATCGCATCCAGATCCAGCCGGTGCTGTCCTCCTCCTGAGCGGGTTCCCCGCCCACCGCGATCATCCGATCGTCTCCAGGCAGGCGGGCGAA
>NZ_JBFAIA010000188.1:0-16128 GCF_040654455.1 Nonomuraea sp. NPDC050691 | reverse complement strand
CCCTCGTTCCCCGTCTCGCGCGGCAGCGCGCGGTCGACGCAGCCCGTCGCGCTCCCCAGCGGCGCCGACGCCACGCCGGTCCTGGGCCGGCACGGTCCCGGCCCGCACCGGCGGGCCGCGATCCTCGCCACGCTGGCGGTCGTCGTCGCCGGCAGCGCGCTCACCGTGCTGCCGCTGCCGCTGCCGTTCGCGTGGCTGCTGGCCGGCAGGGCGGCCCAGGGCGTCGGGCTCGCGCTGACGGCGCTGCTCGCCGAGCTCGGCGGGGTCCGGGCCGCCTACGGCCTCGGGCTGGTCGTCACCGCCGCCGCCCTCCTGAGATCCTCGCCGCGGGCACCGGCCCCGGCCACCTCTTCCCCGACGACAGCGCCTACACCACCGCGGCGCTGGCCGGCATCGGCGCCATGGCGATCACGACGCTGACAAGCCTCGCTCTCGCCCGCCGACGCTCGTCCGAGACCAACCCGTAAGTCAGCTGCACTCATCTCAACACTGGAGGTTCCGTGCCCAAGGGCTACTGGGTCAGCGTTTACCCCACCATCACAGACCCTGAGGGGCTTGGTGTCTACAACGAGCTGGCCGGTCTGGCCGTCAAGGCCGCAGGCGGACGGACGTTCGCCCGCGGCGGCAGCCGGGTCGTCGCACACGAAGCCGGAATCGCCGAGCGCGTCGTCCTGATCGAGTTCGACAGCTTCGAACAGGCGGTCGCCGCATACGAGAGTGCGGCCTACCAGGAGGCGCTGGCCGCACTCCCCGACGGCTTCGAGCGCGACTTCCGCATCGTCGAAGGCATTGACTGACCGAGGTCCAGTCGGATCTTCACCGGGACCAGTTCCCACGCACGTGGAGGGGTGCCCCTGAGCCCCATGGCCACCCGAGTACCACAGGCCGCCGTCCCCACGTCCGTGGGGAGGACGCGACCGGCGCGTACATGTACGTCGGAGCCATATCCAGTCATGATCGCCCAGGTCGGCGAAGGGGGCTGACAGTCCCTCAAGAAGAAGTTGGCTTGATCGTCCCGTTGGGGGAAGGGCCGCCTCCGGGTGGCCCTTTTCGCTGTTCCGGGCCATCTCTTGGCACTTCGGCGGGCGTGGCGTAGTTGATCACCGGGGTAGGAGCCTGCCAAAGGAGTCGTACCTGTCTCGGGGGGTTCGGATGCGACTGCGTGTCTTGAGCGGGGTGGGCCTGGCCGCGGTGGTCGCGCTCGCGGGCTGCGGCAGTGAGCCCGCGCCCAAGTCCGACACCGGCAAGGCCGACACGGCGGCCCAGACCAAGCAGACCCGGGCGGCCAAGATCGCCGCCGCGGCCAAGGTCAAGGCGAACGAGCTCGGCCAGGTGCCGGTGCTCATGTACCACCGCATCATCAGGAACCCGACGACCACCGACGACAGAACCCCCGAGCAGTTCCGCGCCGACCTCGAACGGCTGGCCAAGGACGGCTACGTGCCGGTCACCGCGGCCGAGTTCGTCACCGGCAAGATGGACATCCCCGCGGGCACGCACCCGGTCGTGCTCACCTTCGACGACTCGTCGCCGTCGCAGCTCACCCTGGACGAGATGGGGGTGCCGAGGGCGGAGACGGCGGTCGCCATCCTGCGCGAGGTGGCGGCCAGGCACCCCGGGTTCCGGCCGGTCGCGACGTTCTACGTGACGCGCGACATGTTCGGCAAGACGACGCCGGAGGAGCAGGCGCAGACGCTGCTCTGGCTCAAGCAGAACGGCTTCGACATCGGCAACCACACGCGCGACCACGTCAACCTGCGCGGCAAGCCGAAGAAGGAGGTCGAGGAGCAGATCGGCTCGATCGCCCAGCAGATCGGCGTCCTCACCAACGTCAAGCCCGTCACGCTGGCCCTGCCGTACGGCAACCAGCCGAGCCACAAGGAGTGGGCCGCCCGCGGCAAGCTCGGCGACGTGTCGTACGACCACAGCGGCGTCTTCCTGGCCGGCTACACCCCGGCGGCGTCGCCGTTCAGCCGCTCGTTCGACCCGCTCGGCATCCCGCGCATCAGGGCCATGGACAAGAAGGGCGACTGCGCCCAGTTCTGCTCCACGGCCTGGCTGGACTGGCTGAAGAGCAACCCGGACATGCGCTACACCTCGGACGGCGACGTGACGACGGTGGCGTTCCCCAAGTTCAAGGACCCGTTCCTGCGCACCACGTACAAGACCCGCGCCCTGCCGTACTGACGCGCCTGGGGCAGCTAGCGGACGCGGCCGGTGACGAGCCGCGTGCCTTCGGGCGGGACCGTGAGCGAGTCGTCGGGCGGCGGGGGCACGTCGAACCCCAGGGGTGACGCGCTGCCGTCGGCCAGGCCGAGCAGGTGGTGCGCGGTCTCGCCGTGCGGGCCGCGGGTCTCGGCGACCAGCGCGTCCTCGCCCTCCCAGCGCAGGATCTCGCCGACGCGCCATCCTGCGGGCAGCCGTGGCGTGACGGTGCGCACCGGCGCTCCCGCGCGCGTCCCGGTCAGGACGACGCCCCGGAACGCGAGCCCGTCCGGGGTGACGTCGGTGGCGACCGTGGCCAGGGTCTCGCCCGAGGGGGAGGGCACGGCCTGCTCGGCCAGGTTGCCGGGCAGCGCGGCGCGGCTGACGACCGCGCCCTCCGGCGAGCGGACGACGTACGTGCCGGAGGTGACGTGCCCGGGGGAGCGGCCGGCCGGCTCGACGGTCATCAGGGCCAGGCCGCGGGCGGTCCAACCGGCGGCCCGCTCGCCGCGCGGCAGGCGCCGCACCCGGCCGCTCGTCACGTCCACGACGACGAGGGTGCCCGGGACGACGTCCTCCGCCTCGGGGGTGAGCCGGTCCTGCGCGACGAGGAGGTGCCGGCCGTCGAGGGAGAACAGCGGGGGCTGCGTCGCCCGGTCCGCCCCCACGGGCGCGGCGATCCCCTGGGGCAGGTACGTCGTCGTGCCCCTGGTCAGGTCCACGACGGCGTACCGCTGCTTCTTCTGGTGCCAGTAGGCGGCGCGTGTGCCGTCGCGGCTGAGGGCGAGCGGGGCCTCGCCGAATCCGTAGGGGAGCCACCAGCGTTCGCCCCGGGTGGAGACGAGGATCCAGTGCTTGCACGCCTCGCCGCCGTCGTCGCAGACGGGCCGGTACGCGTACCGGACGGGCGCGGGGGCGGGGCCTCTCAGCGCGCGCGGGCCGGGCGTGGGCACGAGCGGGTCCGTGCCGGTGCGGACGAACCGGACGGGCGGCCCCGACCACGCGGGCGCGGTCACCCAGACGGCCGTCACGACCGCCAGCACGGCCGCGGCGTACGTCCACGGCCCCGGAACCCTCATCCGCACGGCCACACCCCCGCCTCCGTCATCTGATCGCGCCGAACACGGCGTCGTCGCCCAGGTCGCCGGGCAGGTCCTTGGCCGGCTTGCCCCGGCCCGTGGCGAGGTCCACCAGCTGGTGCTCCGGCCGCCGCGCCTCGCTCCACTCGGCGTGGACGAGCAGCCTCCCGCCGGCTGACCAGCCCAGCGCCCGGGGCGTCCCGTAGTGACCGTCCAGCCGCAGGGCGGCGCGCCGGAGCACGTGGCCCGTGGCCGGATCCATCGTCACGACCTCGTCCACGGTGAGCACGGCCAGCTCGCGGCCGTCGGGCGTGGCCAGGGCCTCCAGCGTCGGGTCGAAGGGGACGCGGGTCAGCACGGCGCCCCGGCGGTCGAGCGTCAGCAGCTCGGTGTCGGGCGCTCCGGGCAGGGCGCGGCGGTCCGTGGTCGCGATCACGCGGTCGGGGCCGAGGCCGAGGACGCGGGCCACGCCGGGCAGGCGTGTCCTGCCGCCGGTGCGCGTGTCGAGCAGCTCCGTGCCGGCTGATGAGGTCAAGGCCACCAGGCTGCCGTCGGCGGAGAGCCTCGGCTCGGGGACGGTCCCGTCGTCCAGCGGGCCGGTGAGGTGGCGCAGGCCGCCGGTGGTGACGTCCAGCAGGACGAGGCGGCGCGAGACGCCGTCGAGGTAGGCGATGTGCCGGCCGTCGCCGCTCAGCGCGAACGGAGCCGGCCGCCCGCGCGGGCCGCTCGCCAGCCGGGCGACGGCCGGTACGACGGTCCAGTACATGCCGGATGCGAAGTACAGCTCCCACGCCTGTCGCTGACGGTTCACCCAGGCGCACATCACGGGCGCCTTGCTGAGGAGCGTGAGCGGCTCCGGCGTGGTGGCGGCGGCCCGTCGCTCGCCCCAGCCGGCCTCGCCCCTGACGAAGTCCGCGAGGGCCGCGCTCCGGCTGTGATCCCAGGCGTGCTGGCCGGTCCCGGTACCCCGGCTCAAGACGCCGGGCTCGGCCCCCCACACGGTCCAGCCGGCGAGGAGGCTCGCGGTCAGTGCCAGCGTGAGGGCGCCGCTCGCGAGACCGGTCAGGACGGTCCGCGAGACGCGGGCCGGGCGAGCCGAGACGACCTGCCAGGGGCCGATCGCGAGGCCCAGGGCGATCAGGGGGAGGAGGTTGCCGGCGAGGAAGGCGACGGCGGTCAGGTGCTGGGGCAGGGCGGGCAGGCCGCTCCGCTGCGCGGACCACACGGCGGCGGCGATGCCGCCCGCGAGCAGGGCGCGCGCCGACCGGGACCGCAGGGCCAGCTCGGCGGCCACCAGGTCCACGGGCCCGGCGGGCAGGGGCCGCCGCCGCAGTCCCCTGATGAGCACGTGGACGGCGAGTACGGAGCCGAGCGCGAACGCCGCCCACGACCGCTCGGCGACCCCCACGTCCATGCGGAACGACCGCGCGACGGTGCTGAGCGCGATTCCGCAGGCGACGACGGCCGCGATCCGCCAGACCGGGACGAGCCCGGGCGGGCCGAGCCGCATGCCGGATGGCCGGCCACCGCGCTGCGCCGAAGCGGCAGATGACATTCCCGCCCCCACGACGCCGACAAACCATCCAATAACCGGATAGAAGGCCGATATAACGAAAGAATCCTGGACGATGCCGGCCAGGCAGAGCGCGCATCCCGCAGCCGCGCCCGCCCAGCGGAATCGCCGCTGAGCGCGCAGCCGGCGGGCGATTTCCGGCACGTTGTACGGCGTGACCATGAGGCGCTGCCGTCGGCCGAATCGCGCCAATTCGGCGGGACGCACCGGACCGCCCGAGAGGGTCACGACGACCGTAACCGGCACCACCAGGAGAACGAGGAACGCCGCCGTTAACAAGAATCGGCTTTCGTCACGGCGGAAAAAGTAGCAGAATCCAGAATCTTCCGCATGGGGGGATATTTGGTGATTTCTGATTCGATAGGGGATCGGCTGGCCGCCGAAGCCGAACGGCTGCCCAGGGCCAGGGCAAGGCTCACCCTGGCGGTGGCGCTGGTGCCGGCCCTCGCAGCCCTCGTCGGGGCGAGTGGCGCCGTGGTGCCGCGTTTCGGATACGGCGACGGGGGCGGCGGGTCGTCCAGCGTGGACACGTACGAGACCGGCGAGACCTATGTCACCACCGAGGTGGAGCAGGGGGTCGTCAACGAGGGCTGGACGCTGGTCACGGTCACGGGGGTGGGCGTGCGCGGTGAGGGCCTCGTCCTGCGCGAGGTGTCCGGCGCGCGCCTCCCACGCGCCGTCGCGCCCGGCGAGGAACTGCCGCTGACTCTCGCGTTCGACGTCGAGGACTGCGGGGCCGTGCGGGCGAAGCCGCCCGAGGTGGTTCTCGAGGTCAGCCGCTGGTGGGGGAGCTCGGCCGTCACCGTGGCGGCGGACGAGCTGGACGGGCCGGAGAACTGGGTGGCGGTGGAGTCCGCGTGCGACTCCCCGACGTGACGGCGGTCCGGACACGTGTCACCGTTGTGCCCAGGAGTGCCGCGAAGGGCGGGTCACGAACGGTTAACGCCTCCCTGAGGGCTTCCCGCGCGTCGTAAAGTTTGCCTCGTCGGGCCGTAAGCACAATGTGGGGAAGACGAATGCCGCAGATCTCGCCGCTGGTGACCGGCGACCCCGCAGAGCTGGGGTCGTTCCGGCTGACCGGACGGATCGGGGAGGGCGGTCAGGGCATCGTCTACCTGGGCGTCGACGAGCAGGGCGAGCGGGCCGCGATCAAGCTCCTGCACGTCAAGTTCAGCGGCGACCAGATCGCGCGCTCCCGCTTCGCCAGGGAGCTCAAGGCCGCCAAGCGGGTGGCGTCGTTCTGCACCGCCCGGGTCATCGAGGCCGACCTCGACGGCGACACGCCGTACATCGCGAGCGAGTACATCGACGGGCGCGCCCTGCGCGACATCGTCGACACCGACGGGCCGCTGCGTGGCACGGTCCTCGACCGGCTGGCCATCGGCACCGCGACCGCGCTGACCGCCATCCACCACGCCTCGATCATCCACCGCGACTTCAAGCCCGACAACGTGCTCATCGCGGCCGACGGGCCGCGCGTGGTCGACTTCGGCATCGCCCGCATCATCGACTCGACCGGGACCATCACCAGCCGGGCCATCGGCACCCCCGCCTACATGGCGCCCGAGCAGATCGCCGGCGACGACGTGGGGCCCTACACCGACGTGTTCGCGTGGGGCGCGACCATCGCCTTCGCGGCCTCCGGCAAGGCCGCCTTCGAGGGCAACTCGATCGCGGTCGTGCTCAACCGGATCCTCAACCACGAGGTCGACGTGAGCATGATGCCGGAGCCGCTGCGCGGCGTGGTGCGCTCGGCGCTGTCCAAGTCGCCCGAGGAGCGGCCCTCGGCCGACCAGATCCTGCTGCGGCTGCTCGGCCAGCCGGAGTCGTCCGGCGCCTCCACGGCGGTGCTCACGCGCGGCGTCCAGGTGGCGACCGACGACACCACGCCGTTCCTGCGGGTCTCGTCCACCCTCGCCCCACCCGGAGCCCCACGCACCACCACCGGGGGCGGAGCGCAGCCCACGCCCGGCACGCCCGCTCACACGGGAGGGACCTCCGCGCCCACCGGCGGCGGGTTCGGCTACGACGCCGACGACCCCAACGCCGAGACCTCGCTCATCCGCTCCTCCGCCCTGCCGTCCGAGGCCCCGCCCGGCACCGCTGATCCAGGCCACCCCATCGGCCACTCCGCACAGGGCGGGCGCCAGGCGCTCGCGGGGCTGGTCAGGTCCGGAGCGCACCAGGCGCCCGCCGAGCACCATGCTCCGGAGCACCATGCCCCAGAGCGCCATGCCCCAGAGCACCATGCCCCCGAGCACCATGACTCCCAGCACCCTGCCGTCGACCACCCCGTCCCCGCCGGGCACCAGCCGCCCGCCCGGCGCACCGACGTGCCGCCCGTGCCGCCCACCCAGCTCGGCGGCCGGGGGCGCAGCCGCCGCCGCAAGGTGGGGTGGATCACCCTGGCCGCCGCGCTCGCCCTCGTCGTGGCCGCCGCCGCCGTCGCCGTGCTCGACGGCTGGCCACAGCGCCTCCTCGGCCAGGACGCGAGCGGCCGGACGACCCCGCCGGACACGTTCGCCAGCGTCGTCGACAAGGTCGCGAGCACCGGGAAGCTCGTCATCGGCGTGAAGGGCGACCTGCCCGGCATCGGCCTGCAACGCGACGGCGGCTTCGAGGGGTTCGACGTCGAGCTGGGCAAGCGGATCGCCGCCGAGCTCGGCGCGAAGAGCCCGTCGTTCGTCCGGGTCACCGTCGGCAACCGCGACGACATGCTGGCCGACGGCTCCGTCGACCTCGTGCTCGCCACGTACTCCATCGACAAGAGCGGCGTGGAGTTCGCCGGCCCTTACTACCTGGCCCACCAGGACGTGCTGGTGCACGACGGCGCCGGCATCGAGAAGATCGAGGATCTGAAGGGCCGCAAGGTGTGCGCGGTCAACAGCCCCTCGGTCGGCAAGGTGCAGGACCTGGTGGACGTGGAGCCGGTCATGGCCGGCAACTACGCCGACTGCATGGACCTGCTACGCAGCGGCCGCGTCGACGCGGTGCCCGGCGACGACCTCATCCTCGCCGGGTTCGCCGGCCGCGAGCCCCTCCGCTACAAGATCCTCGGCGCGAAACTGAGCAGCGAGCGCTACGCCGTCGGCATCCGGGGCGGCGACGTGAAGGCCTGCAAGGCGGTCAACGGGGTGATCGCCGACTTCTATCGGACGGGTGTGATGAAGGAGCTGTTGACCAGGTATTTCGCCAGAGTCGACTTCTCCTTGGAGCTGAAGTCGCCCGTGATGGAAACCTGCGGATGACGAACGGGTAGCATCCCAAAGTCAATGATTCGTCCCGCGAGTTAGGGGAAGGCCATGGCCACGCCCGTCAAGGTCACCGTTACCGGAGCCGCCGGTCAGATCGGCTACGCGCTGCTCTTCCGCATCGCGTCGGGCCACCTGCTGGGCGCGGACGTGCCGGTCAAGCTCAGCCTGCTGGAGGTCCCGCAGGCCGTGAAGGCGGCCGAGGGCACCGCGATGGAGCTCGACGACTGCGCGTTCCCGCTGCTGTCCGGCATCGAGATCACCGACGACCCCAACGTGGCGTTCGACGGCGCCAATGTCGCGCTGCTGGTCGGCGCCATGCCGCGCAAGGCCGGCATGGAGCGCGGCGACCTGCTCGGCGCCAACGGCGGCATCTTCGGCCCGCAGGGCAAGGCGATCAACGACCACGCCGCCGACGACATCAAGGTCCTCGTCGTCGGCAACCCGGCCAACACCAACGCGCTGATCGCGCAGCAGCACGCCCCTGACGTGCCGGCCGAGCGGTTCACCGCGATGACCCGCCTCGACCACAACCGCGCGCTCTCCCAGCTCGCCGCCAAGCTCCAGGTGCCGGTCACCGAGATCAGGAACATGACGATCTGGGGCAACCACTCGGCCACGCAGTACCCCGACCTGTTCCACGCCGAGGTGGGCGGCAAGGTCGCGGCCGAGCAGGTCGACGCCGAGTGGCTGCGCGAGACCTTCATCCCGACCGTGGCCAAGCGCGGTGCGGCGATCATCGAGGCGCGGGGCGCGTCGAGCGCCGCCTCGGCCGCCAACGCCGCGATCGACCACGTCCACGACTGGGTCAACGGCACCGAGTGGACCTCGGCCGCGGTCGTCTCCGACGGCTCCTACGGCGTGCCGGAGGGGCTCATCTCGTCCTTCCCGGTCCGCGCGGCCGGCGGCCGGTTCGAGATCATCCAGGGCCTGGAGATCGACGCGTTCTCGCGTGAGCGCATCGACGCCAGCGTGGCCGAGCTCGTCGACGAGCGCGAGGCGGTCAAGGGCCTCGGCCTCATCTGAGAGCCCGTCACGGCCTGACATCGGCGCGCGTCCCGTCCGCGGGGCGCGCGCTTCGCTTTGCGCGGACCTGTACGCGGGGGTCCGCTCCGTCTCGCGCACCCGTACGCGCGGGCTCAGGGCAGGGCGGCCGAGATGGTGAGCGAGGGCGTGTTCCCCTCGCCCGATCCGGGGCATGGGGACCCCGAGGGGGCATAGGGAGCTGATGAGGCCGTGGCGAACACGACTCCGGCGGCGGCCGCGACGCTGCCCAGCACCACGGCGGTGCCGAAGAGCAGCTTCGTGACCCATGGTGAAAAGCTCCTCACATTTCGGTATCACAGCACATATCGCGCCGCCTCATGCCTCATTTACCGGAAAGCGCGGTCCAGGCGTCGGCGACGATGTCGCGGATGGACGTCCGCTCGGCCTTCCAGCCCAGCTCGCGCTGGATCTTCTCCGACGACGCCACGAGCACGGCCGGGTCGCCGGCCCGGCGCGGCTCGACGACGGCGGGGATGTCGTGGCCGGTGACCTCGCGGCAGACCGAGATCACCTCCTGCACGGAGAAGCCGGTGCCGTTGCCCAGGTTGTAGATCTTGTGCTGCCCCTCGGTGGCGGCGTCGAGCGCCAGCAGGTGGGCGCGGGCCAGGTCGGCGACGTGGACGTAGTCGCGCACGCAGGTGCCGTCGGGCGTCGGGTAGTCGGTGCCGAACACGCTCACCGTCCCGCGCTCGCCGGTGGCGACCTTGAGCACGTTCGGGATGAGGTGGGTCTCGACCGTGTGCCGCTCGCGGAAGCGGCCGTAGGCGCCGGCCACGTTGAAGTAGCGCAGGCTGACCGCGCCGAGCCCGCGCAGGCCCGCGTAGGCGGTGAGCGCGGTGTCGACGGCCAGCTTGGAGGCTCCGTAGGGGCTGGTCGGGCGGGTGGGGTCGCTCTCCACGATGGGGGAGCGCTCCGGCTCGCCGTAGGTGGCGGCCGTGGAGGAGAACACGATGCGGCGCACGCCCCGCTCGTGCATGGCCTCCAGCAGCGCCAGCGTGCCACCGAGGTTGTGCGACCAGTACAACCCGGGCTTGTCCACCGACTCGCCCACCAGCGACTTGGCCGCGAAGTGCAGCACCGCCTCCACGCCGTCGAGCGCGTCCCGCGCCTCGGTGATCGAGCCCTCGACGAACCGGGCGCCCTCGGGCACCGCGTCCGCGTGGCCCGTCGAGAGGTCGTCCAGCACCGTCACCTCGTGCCCCGCCTCGACGAGCTGGGCCGCCACGACGCTTCCGATGTATCCCGCGCCTCCTGTGACCAGAAGCCTCATGATGTCTACTCCTGTGCGAATATGTTTGATTATGTACGGCTTGCCGTTCAGCATACGCCCCAAAGGCGTTGAGTACGCTGCCAACCACCATGTTTGACACCGTCGTCGCGAACATCGCCCTCGTCCTGCTCTTCATTCTCGTGGGCGGCTTCTTCGCGGCCGCCGAGATGGCGATGGTGAGCCTGCGCGAGAGCCAGGTGCGCAAGCTCGCCGAGCGCGGACGCCGCGGCGAGCGGGTGGCCAAGCTGGCCCGCGACCCCAACCGCTTCCTGTCGGCCGTGCAGATCGGCGTGACCGTGGCCACCATGCTCTCGGCCGCGTTCGGCGCCGACCGGCTCGGCATGCAGCTCGTGCCGGTCCTGCTGGGCTGGGGCGTGCCGGCCGCCGTCACCCCGGTGCTCGCGCTGGTGCTCGTCACGCTGGCCATCTCGTACGTGTCGCTGGTGCTCGGCGAGCTGGCCCCCAAGCGCCTCGCCCTGCAGCGGGCCGAGGGCCTGTCGCTGTTCGTCGCGCCCTTCCTCGACTCGATCGCCACCCTGTCGCGGCCGGTCATCTGGGCGCTGTCGAAGTCCACGGACGGCGTGGTCAAGCTGCTCGGCGGCAACCCGCAGGCCGACCGGGAGGAAGTCACCACCGAGGAACTGCGCGACATGGTCGTCGGCCACACCGACCTGACCGCCGACGAGCGCCACCTCATCGCCGAGGTGTTCGCCGCGGGCAAGCGCCAGGTGCGCGAGGTGATGCTGCCCCGGACCGAGGTGGAGTTCATGGAGGCCGACACGCCTCTGGCCGAGGCCGCCGTGCTCGCCGCCGGCATGCCCCACTCGCGCTTCCCGGTCTACCGCGAGTCGTACGACGAGGTCATCGGGTTCGTCCACGTCCGCGACCTGCTGGACCCGGTGCTGACCGGCCGCATCGAGCCGATCAACGAGCTCGTCCCGATCAGGCCGGTCAAGTACGTGCCGGCCTCCAAGCGCATCCTCACCACGCTGTCGGAGATGCGTGACGAGGGCCACCACCTCGCCATCGTGGTCGACGAGTACGGCGGCACCGCCGGCATCGTCACCCTGGAGGACCTGGTCGAGGAGCTCATCGGCGACATCAGGGACGAGTACGACGTCGAGGACGACACCGTGGTCCTCCCGGCCGGCGAGATCGAGATCGACGGCCTGACCAACCTCAACGACTTCGCCGCCGAGACCGGCATCAAGCTGCCCGACGGGCCGTACGAGACGCTCGGCGGCTTCGTCATGGCGATGCTCGGCCACGTCCCCGACGTGGGCGAGACCGTGGAGATCCCCGGCTTCGAGCTGACCGTCACCGAGCTGGACGGACGGCGTGTCGCGCGGGTGAGAGTGAAACGCGGACCTGCGGTCGAGTCGCCGCCCGAGCCGGATTCCTGACACAATTGTGTGCCATGGCCAGACCTCGTGTTCTTTCCGGCATCCAGCCCACCGCGGACTCCTTCCACCTGGGCAACTACCTGGGTGCGGTCCGCCAGTGGGTCACGATGCAGGAGGCCCACGACGCCTTCTACTGCGTGGTCGACCTGCACGCCATCACTGTGCCGACCGACGCGGCCGACCTGCGCCGCCGCACCCGCGTGGCCGCCGCGCAGCTCTTCGCCGCCGGGCTCGACCCGCAGCGTTCCACCGTCTTCGTGCAGTCGCACGTACGGCAGCACAGCGAGCTGGCCTGGATCCTCATCTGCCTGACCGGCATGGGCGAGGCCGGCCGGATGACGCAGTTCAAGGACAAGGCCGCCAGGTTCGGTGAGAGCGCCGCCAGCGTCGGGCTGTTCACCTACCCGATCCTCCAGGCCGCCGACATCCTGCTCTACCAGGCCGACAGCGTCCCGGTGGGCGCCGACCAGAAGCAGCACCTGGAGCTCACCCGCGATCTGGCGCAGCGCTTCAACCACCGCTACGGCGACACGTTCACGCTGCCCGCGCCGTACATCCCCAAGGAGGTCGAGAAGATCACCGACCTCCAGGATCCGACGGCCAAGATGTCCAAGTCGTCCTCCAGCCCGGCGGGCATCCTCGACCTGCTCGACCAGCCCGGCCCGCTGCGCAAGAAGGTCATGCGCGCGGTCACCGACACCGGCTCCGAGGTGCTGTTCGACGAGGAGAACAAGCCCGGCGTGTCCAACCTGCTGCGCATCCAGTCGGCCCTGACCGGCACGCCCATCCCCGAGCTGGTCGCCCGCTACGAGGGCCAGGGCTACGGCGCCTTCAAGAAGGACGTGGCCGAGGCCGTCGTCGAGACGTTCACGCCGATCCGCGAGCGCACCGAGAAGCTGCTGGCCGACGAGGCCGAGCTCGACCGCCTGCTGGCGATCGGCGCGCGGCGCGCGGGCGAGGTCGCCGAGGAGACGATGGAGCAGGTCCGCGACAAGGTCGGCTTCCTGGCGAGCCTCTGACCCACGGGACGAGCCTCCGAAGCACGCGAAGGCGCCCGGCTCCTGATCGAGCCGGGCGCCTTCGCGCGTTCAGTGGGCCTGCCGAGCCGGGCGCCTTCGCGCGTCAGCGGACCCTGCGGCGGCCCACTGCCACGAGCACCTCGCGCAGGGCGTCCGCCGCCCGCCGCACCGTCTCCTCGGGCACGCCCGCCATCACCTCGCTGTTCGCCTTGCCCGCGAGGTCCAGCGCGGTGTTGGCCACCTTCAGCCCCTCGGGCGTCAGCCGCACCCACCGGCTGCGGGCGTCGCCGGGGTCGGCGGCGCGCTCGACGTAGCCGGCGGCCGTCAGGCGCTGGAGCACGTTGCTGGTGCCGCCGGAGGTGAGGAAGAGCGCCTTGGACAGCTCGCTCGGCTTCATGGCGTGCGCGGGCTCCGCGCGGGCCAGCGCGGCGAGGATGTCGAACTCGGCGTAGGTGAGGCCCAGCCCGGCCAGCTCGGCCCGGACGGCCTCCTGGAAGAGCATGTCGAGGCGGGACGCCCGCTTGCTGAGCTCCAGTCCGGCGATGAGGTCCGCCGGCATGCCGGCGTCGCGCCAGCGGGGGACGAGCCCGTCCACCTCGTCATTCGTCATGGAACGAGGATACTTGTCAGCAGATTGCTTTTCAAAAAGCTATTCACTAAGCTTTCTTGTATGCAAACCTTGATCAGGAACGGGATCGTCGTCGACACCGAGCCGGAGCCCGTGGTCATCGGCCGGGCCGACGTGCGCGTCGAGGACGGCAGGATCGCTGAGGTCGGCCCGGACCTCGCCACCGCGGACGGCGCCGAGGTCATCGACGCGTCCGGGCACATCGTGCTGCCCGGCTTCGTCGACACCCACCGCCACACCTGGCAGGCCGCCATCCGGGCGACCATGGCCGACGCCACGTTCAGTGACTACCTCCAGGGCGTCCTCGGGCGGCTCGCCCCCGCCTTCCGGCCGGAGGACGTCCACGCCGGCAACCTCGCCGGCGCCCTGGAGTGCCTCGACGCCGGCGTCACCACGCTGCTCGACTGGTCGCACATCCAGTTCACGCCCGAGCACACCGACGCCACCGTGGAGGCGCTGCGCGCCTCGGGCATCCGGGCCGTCCTCGGCTACTGCCACGGCGGGCCGCGCTCCGAGCTGGCCAGGGAGACCCGGCGCGTCCACGACGCCCACTTCTCCTCGCCCGGCCTGGTGAGCATGGTCGTCGCCGCGCTCGGGCCGGAGATCGTGCCCGAGGACCACGCGCTGGAGGAGCTGGAGACGGCCCGCGAGCTGGGCCTGCCGGTCACCGCCCATCTCGGCGGTCATGGGCCGGACAGCGCCGCCAAGGGGCTCGCCTTCCTGGAGTCGCGCGGGTTCCTCACGCCCGGCACGACGTTCGTCCACGCCAACCACTACTCCGACGAGCAGCTCAAGGTCATCGCCGGAGCGGGGGGCGGCGTGTCCGTCTCGCCCGTCGACGAGATGACGCTCGGCATCGGCTACCCCGTGACCGGGCGGGCACAGGCCGCGGGCGTGCCCGTCTCGCTCAGCGCCGACACCGTGACGTGCGCTCCCGGCGACATGTTCAGCCTCATGCGGACCGCGTACACGCTGGAGCGCGGCCGGCCGGACGGCGCCGGGCTCGGCTTCACCACCCGCGACGTGCTGCGCATGGCGACCATCGACGGCGCCCGGGTGGCCGGGCTCGGCGACGTGACCGGGTCGCTGCGGCCGGGCAAGCAGGCCGACCTCGTGCTGCTCGGCACGGACACCCTGGGTATGTCCGCCTCGTACGACCCGATCGCCGCGATCGTGCTCAACGCCGACACGAGCGCCGTGGACACCGTGCTGGTCGGCGGGCGCGTGGTCAAGCGCGGAGGGCGGCTCGTGGGCCAGGACGTGCCGGCGACGCTCGACGCGCTGGCCGCCGCCGCGCGCCGGGTCACCGCCGCGCTCGCCTGAGGCGCCGTCCGGGCCGTACTCCGGGCCGTACTCCGTGGTGCGTGCCGCCCTTGACGCCCGCGGCCCTCGCCACACCCTCTGAGCGGCGGGAATCATCCCTGAGCGGCGGAAATCATCGCCCGATGGGAGACTTGACCGGCCGGTTGCCGGGCAGGAGCCAAGGCCGAGGCGAAAGGTGGCGCGAGAACGATGGGCCTGTCCGAGCGGATCGAGGCGGTGAAGGCGCGTGGACGCCGTCTCAGGGACCACTGGCGGGTCCGCAGGCCGTTCATCGACCACCTGATCAGGACCGTGCAGCGCTACCAGTTCCAGTCGGGCGACCGGCTGGCCGGCGCGGTCACGTACTTCGCGTTCCTGTCGTTCTTCCCCCTGGTGGCGCTCGGCTTCGCCGTCTTCGGCTACGTCCTGACCAACGACGAGGCCGCCATGAAGGCGCTGAGCGAGGCCATCGAGGAGCAGCTTCCCGGCATCGCCGACCAGATCGACGTCCAGAACATCGCCACGGCCAAGGCGACCGCCGGGATCATCGGTCTGCTGGGCCTGCTCTACGCCGGGCTCGGCGCGGTGGACGCGCTGCGCGGGGCGCTGCGGGAGATGTCGATGACCACGTCGCCGCCGCTGGACTTCTTCCGCGGCAAGCTGCGCGACCTCGTCACGCTCATCATGCTGGGCGCGGCGATGCTGGCCTCCGTCCTGGTCACCGGGTTCGCCACCCAGGCCACGACGTGGGTGGTGCGCTTCCTCGGCCTGGACGACACGCCGCTGAACAACGTCGGGCTGTTCCTGGCCGGCCTCGGCGCCAGCCTGGTCGCCGACTGGGTGCTGTTCGTCATCGCGCTCGGCTGGGTGGCCAGGCCCACCCAGCCGTTCCGGCTGGTCGCCAAGGGGGCGCTGCTCGGGGCGGTCGGCTTCGGGCTGCTCAAGCAGGTGGCCGGGCTGCTGCTGAGCCACACGCTCAACAACCCGCTGTACGGGGCGTTCGCGGTCATGGTGGGCCTGCTGCTGTGGATCAATTTCTCCGCCAGGCTCATCCTGTACGTCGCCGCGTGGACGGCGACGGCCGGGCTCGGCCCGCCGCCCGCGCCGTCGCCGATCCCGTCGAACGGCTCCTCGGCGGGCCTGCCTTCACAGGCGTGACGGCCCCTGCCGCCGGGCGTCAGGAGCGGCCCGGCCGTCAGAGGCGTGATCGCCTGCGCCACATGCCGAAGCCGAGCCAGGCCAGCCCGAACAGCAGCGCGCCGCCGATCACCAGCAGACCGGTGCGGCGGCTGGAGTCGTCCTGCGCGGCGGCGGCCGCGCCGAGCAGCGAGGTGGTGGGCCGCGCGCGCAT
>NZ_JBFAIA010000187.1:0-16238 GCF_040654455.1 Nonomuraea sp. NPDC050691 | reverse complement strand
GCGGCCCGCCGGGGAGCGTCTCCACGGCCACCACCAGGCCGCCCCGCTCCGCGAAGGCGATCAGCGCCCGCTCGGTGTCCGGCTCCAGCACCGCGCAGGCGGGCAGGACGACGGCCGCGTACGACTCCCCGGCCACCTCCAGCCGCGCCCCGCCGCCGATCTCGACCCCGGCTCCACCTCCGGCCTCGGCGCCGCTCCGGACTCCGGTCGCGGACGGCCGCACGGTGGCGCGCTGGATCGAGTCGTCGTCGATGACGTCCGCGTCCAGCCCCAGCTCGTCCAGCACTCCGGGCACCATCCGGAACCACGCCATGTCGCCGACGAGCCGCCGGTACACCTCCTGCGCGCGTCCGGCCTCCGGACCGGCCCCGTCGAGCCCGGTGAAGGCCTGGGCGGTGGCCGTGGGCAGCAGCACCGCCACCTCGCACGCGTGCCGCCCCAGCGACAGCGCCGCGCACAGCCGCGTGACGGCGTCGGCGAAGACGCGGTGGTGCCGCCAGTACGGCTGGCGCCAGTCCGTGGCCGGGGGCGCCCACTCCCACCAGCCGCCCTTGGTCGTGTAGTACACGGCGTGCGGGTTGTAGAGCGTGGCGCCGGCGCGCAGCCAGGGCAGCAGCCAGTCGAAGGTCTCCTCCAGCGTGCCGCCCCAGCCGCTGGAGTGGAACGCCTCGATCCAGGTGCGGGGGCGGCCGTACAGGTGGGCGAGGGAGGAGTGGATCCGCGCGTCGCCGTGGTGGTCGGAACCCGGCGCGCCGAACCAGCGGTGCGTGCGGGCGTAGTCGGCGTACAGCTGCACGCCCTCCACGGGGTGGCCGGCCCGGGCCGGGTCCTGCTGGTCGCAGCCGCTCACCAGGCCGTGCCGCTCGTGCCAGGCGGCCAGCGGCCGGAAGAACGCCTCCTCGGCCAGCTCGGCCCGCGTCCGGTGGTAGTCGCGCCGCACCCGCCCCGCGTCCGGCCCGTCCGCTCCGTCGCGCCGCGGGTCCGCGTCCGGGCCCTTCCCTCCCTCGCGCCACAGCAGGGGCAGGTGCGGCGTGAGGTCGTAGCCGCGCCGCCGGGCGAACTCCTGCGCGAAGCCGTCCGACCAGGTCGGGATCGACGGCAGCTCGTCCTGGAACGAGCCGGCGATGACGCCGCCCAGCCGGTGCCCGAGCCGGCGCTCGAACTCGCCGTGGACGCGGTCGATGAGCGCCGCGCACGCCTTCCGCGACAGGTAGTCGAAGCCGCGGGTCGTGACGGAGCCGTCCGGCGCGAGCCAGCGCCCCGCGAAGCGCGGCTCCTCGTCCACCAGCCGCGCCTGGAGGTCCGCGCCGGAGAAGCCGAGCTGGTCGTAGAACCACAGGGAGATCCCCAGCTCCTCGGCGTCGTCGCACACCTGCTCCAGCAGCGTCCACCACGCCTCGGAGAAGAACGGCGGGTCGTCGGCGTCGGAGCCGAACATCGGCCCGGACGGCGCCAGGTTGAGGATGACGAGGTTCCACACGCCGCCCTCGGCGAACCGTTCGAGCTGCCGGCGCAGCCGGTCACGGCGGAGCGGCTCCCCGCTCCACCACCAGATCGCCGCGGGGGAGTAGGCCCGCGGCGGCTCGGCCAGGACCCGCGCGAGACCGGGCGGCAGCGACGGCGCGAGGTCCGGCGGCGCAGAGCGCGGGAGGGACGGGGACGAAGAGGACGGGAGGGACGGCGGGGTGGTCATGACGCCTCCGGAGGGAGCAGGGCGGCAACGTCGAGGGACCGCGTGAGCTGGTCGAGGTCCTGCAGCGCCTCGGGCGCGGCCCCGGCGTCCACGATGACGCGGTCGAACGCCTGGAGCCGCGCCACACGGTACAGCGCGGTCCGGGCCAGCTTGGTGTGGTCGATCAGCAGCACGCTGCGCGTGGCCGAGGCCAGCATGGCCCGCTTGACCGGCACGATGTGCTGCTCCTGGTGGTAGGCGTAGCCGCCGGTCACCGCCGAGGTCGACACGAAGCACAGATCGGCCTGCAGGGCGGCGATGGCGTCGGTGCAGGAGACGCCGAGGAAGGAGTTGTGCAGCACGTCGTAGTCGCCGCCCAGCGCGATGAGCCGGATCCCGGGCATGCCCGCGACCAGCTCGATCGTGGTGAGGAAGTTGGTGACGACGGTCAGCGGGGCCAGCGCCTCCAGCCGCCGCGCGAGGACCAGGCTGGTGGTGGAGTCGTCGAGCATGACCGCCATGCCCGGCTCGACCAGCTCGGCCGCCCGCGCGGCGATCGCGTCCTTCTCCCCGCGCATCGACCGCTCGCGGAAGGAGACGTTGCTCTCGAACACGCTCGACGGCTGCGCGGTCACGCCGCCGCGCAGCTTGCGGACCAGGCCCTGCCGTTCCAGCTCGTTCAGATCCCGGTGGATCGTCATCAGGCTGACCTGGAACAGCCCGGCCAGCTCGCCCGCCGTGATGTCGCCGCGGGCGAGGATCTGCTCGGCGATGGCCTCCTGCCGTCTCGCCGGGCCCAGCCGCGTGCCGCCGCCGTCGATCATCCCTTGAGCCCGCCCGCGAAGCCCTTGATGATGTGCCGCTGGAACACGAAGTACAGCACCAGGATCGGGGCCACGGCGATGGCCAGGCCGGCGAAGATGATCCCCCAGTCGGAGGAGTACTCGCCGACGAAGGAGAACACCGCCACGGGCACCGTCTGCTGGGCCGTGCCCGACACGTACAGCATGGGTGTCAGGAAGTCGTTCCAGATGAACAGCGCGTTGAGGATGATCACCGTGCCGGTCACCGGGCGCAGCATCGGGAAGACGACCCGCCGGAACGCCTGGAAGGCCGTGGCGCCGTCCACGTAGGCCGCCTCCTCGTAGGCGCGGGGCAGCGCCCTGAGGAAGCCGGAGTAGAGGAATACGGTCAGCGGCAGCTCGTGCCCGGTGTAGAAGACGATGAGCGACGTGTACGTCTTGAGCAGCCCGGCGTCGCGCATGAGCTGGTACAGCGGGATCATGCCGAGCTGGAGCGGGATGACGAGCCCGAGCACGAACAGCAGGAACACGCCGTAGCCGAGCCCGCGCTTCCACCGCGCCAGCGCGAACGAGGCCAGCGAGCCGGTCAGCACCAGCATCATCACGCTCAGCGAGGTGACGACGGTGCTGTTGACCAGCGCCTTGCCCATCTCGGCCGACGACCACGCCTCGGCCAGGTTGCCCCAGTACACCGAGGAGGGCGGCGCGAGGACGTTCGTGGCGACGTCCTGGGGCCGTTTGAGCGCCACCATGAGCAGCACGTACAGGGGGAAGACGAACGCGACGGCGCAGCCGGCCATCACCACTTCCAGCAGCAGCCCGCGCCCGCCGCGGGCGGCCGGGCGGGTCACGCCTCCACCTCCAGCCGGCGCAGCACCTTGAGCTGCAGGAAGCTGATGAACGCCACGATCATCGTCAGCACGAGCGCGAGCGCGGTGCCGTAGCTGTAGTCGTTGAGCACGAACGCCTGCTTGTACATGTTGAGGGAGAGGGTCTCGGTGGCGTAGCCGGGACCGCCGCCGGTCATGGCGAACACCTGGTCGAACAGCTTCAACCCGGTGATCATGGTGAGGACGAGCGTGATCGTGGTGGCCGGCGCCAGCAGGGGCAGGGTCACGTACCGGAACCGCTGCCGGCGGCTGGCGCCGTCGAGCGCGGCCGCCTCGTACAGCTCCTTCGGCACGCCCTGGAGCCCGGCCAGGAAGATCACCATGGACAGGCCGGCGTGCTGCCACACGATCGCGACCACGACCGACCACAGGGCCAGCGACTCGTCGCCGAGCCAGCTCTGCTGGAGCCCCTCCAGGCCGAACGCGGCCAGCAACCCGTCGAGCGGGCCGCCGGGGGAGTAGACGTACTTCCACAGCACGCCGATGACCAGCGGCGGCAGCACGGCCGGTGCGAAGAACAGGGTGCGCAGCAGGTTGCGGCCCCGGATGGCGGTGTCCAGGGCGAGCGCGAGGGCCAGGCCGATCACGTTCTGCACGATCATGAGGGCCACGGCCAGCAGGAGCGTGTTCCACAGCGAGCCGACCGCCTCGGCGTCGCCGAGCAGGCGGCCGAAGTTGGCCAGGCCCACCGGGTTCACCTGCGAGCCGAGGCCGCTCCAGTCGGTGAACGCGTACACCGCGCCGGCCACGCTCGGGTAGAGCACGACCAGCCCGTAGAAGAACAGCGCGGGGACGACGAACAGCCAGCCGCGGCGGGGCCCCCGCCGCCCGGAGCGGGCGGCGGAGGCGTGCCGGCTCCCGGCGGAGGGGCGCGAGAGCTGCAGGGTCATGAGCTCTTCTTCTGGTACGACTCGTCCATCTTCTTCAGCGCGTCGTCGACCGTCGCCGAGCCGGAGAAGAGCTGCTGGCCGACCGTGAGCAGGGTCTGCTGCACGACGGCGTTGGGCCAGGTGTGGTTGGCGAACGGCACGTTGCGCCCGTCCTTCAGGAACGGCAGGAGCGGCGCGAGCGTGGGGCTGACCTTGTCGGTGGGCACGCCGTCGAGCCCGGGCACGCCCTTGGCCGCCGCGCAGAACGAGGCGATGTTGGCCGGCTGGGCCAGGAAGTCGAGGAACTTGCGCGCCTCGGCCGCCCGCTCGCTCTTGGCGTTGACGCCGAACAGGTGGCTCGGCGAGGCGGGGATCATCGTCTTGGCCGCGTCGTCGCCGCCGGGCGCGGCGAAGACGCCGAACTCGGCCTCGCCGCCCGCCGCGTAGCCGGCCATGAGGGAGAACGTACTGGTGACCAGGTTGACCATGGCGGCCTGGCCGGAGGCGACCGCCTTCATCGACTGGTCGAGGGAGACGCCGAGGGGCTTGTCGTTGAAGAAGCCGCGCTTGTTCAGCTCCAGGATCTTCTCCAGTGCCTCCTTCCAGCCCGCCGAGGCGGCGAAGGTGGTGGCGCCGGAGGCGAGCTTGGCGTCGAAGCCGGGGTCGGCCGCGTAGACGGTCGTGGCGGCCAGCGCGTACGCGGTGAACTGGATCGTGGTGGCGTCGGCCATGCCGAGCGCGATGGGCGTCCTGCCCGCCTTCTTGATCTTGTCGCAGACGTCCAGCAGCTCGCTCCACGTCGTGGGCGGCTCCAGGCCCAGCTCGGTGAAGATCTTCTTGTTGTAGAAGGTGCCGATGATGGCGCGGTTCGTGGTCAGCGCGTACGTCTTGCCGTCCACCTGGCAGAGCGGCTTGAAGCCGGCCGGCATCGAGCCGGCCCAGGACGCGGAGGACAGGTCGGCGAGGAAGCCCTGCGGGGCGAGGAGCTTGACGGCGGTCGGCTCGCCGCTGCCCGGGCCGACCCGGAACAGGTCGGGGGCGGTGTTCGAGGTGAGCCGGGTGCGGATCTGCGAGCCGAGCTGGTCGGTGGCCATGTAGGTGGGCTCGAACTTCACGCCGCTCTGCTTCTCGTAGGCGGCGATGATCGGGGAGAGCGGGGCGCGCTGCTCGTTGGTGGCGCCGAGCGTGAGCTTGCCGGTGTCCTCGCTGCCGCCGCCGACGAATCCGCAGGAGGTGAGCAGGCTGCCGGACGCCACGGCGCCCGCGCCGAGCACACCGATGCGCAGGAAGTCGCGCCTGGTGGAAGTGGTCATGTGTATCTCCAGGGGGGTGTCCGAAAATCGGAGGGAGATCGCGTTATTGAACGCGGCATTAACACTGACATGTGATAGATCACGGTGTCTAGTGTTAAAAGGTGCGAAAAAATCACGCCTGACCAGGGGGGAGAGCAGTCCGGAAGGCCGATCTGTGCAGGTCCTGGAGTCGCGCCGCAGGGCTGGGGGCGGGCCGTCCGTTCGGTGGCCGCACAGTCGTCTGTTAGTTTTCACAGCCCGTTTGATAT
Source organism: Nonomuraea sp. NPDC050691 (assembly GCF_040654455.1). Lineage (NCBI taxonomy): Bacteria > Bacillati > Actinomycetota > Actinomycetes > Streptosporangiales > Streptosporangiaceae > Nonomuraea > Nonomuraea sp. NPDC050691. The sequence goes on along the minus strand of NZ_JBFAIA010000187.1, from coordinate 10,443 downwards.
CGGATGGGGCGAATCAGGCGGGCTGGTCCCAGATGCTCCCCGTGCCCGCCACCTCGTCCAGGCGCGCGCTCAGCGTCCCCTCCAGCGCCAGCGTCGCGTTCTCGAAGTCCTCGGTCGCGATGACCACCTTGACGCCGCCGAAGGCCGTGTAGGCCAGGTCGATGTTGACGTTCGCGTCCGCGAGCTGCCGGGTCAGCTCGCCCAGCGTGCCGGGCCGGTCCTCGATGTTGACCACCAGCACGGGCCGCTCGTCGGCGATCCCCATGCCCCCGTCCTCCAGCGCGCGCCGGCAGCGCGCCGCGTCGCCGTCGGCGACCAGCACGTGGATCACGCCCTTGCCGTCGCCCGTGAAGGCGGCCATGCCCTCGATGTTCACGCCGGCCTCGCCGGTGAGCTCCCCCAGGCGGGCCAGCTCTCCCGGCCGGTCGTTCAGGATCACGGTGAGGTTGGTCGGCATGACCCCCTCATTTTCGCACTCAGCCACAAAGCGGACCGTCAGCGGGGTGCCTCCTCGGCCGCCGCGGCGGCGTAGCGGGCGGCCAGCTCACGCAGATGCGCGCGCAGAGCGGGCGGATCCAGCACCGTGAACGGCACACCGAGGCTCCCCAGGAAACCGGCCAGGTCGTGGAGCGACTCGCTGCCCGTCTCCAGCAGGCACCCGGCCTGCCCGTCACCGGGCTCCAGAGGAGTCAGCAGGCCGGCGGCCGGCGGGATCCGGTCGGCCACCGCCTCCGCCGGCGCGTGCAGCCGCACCCGGGCCGGATACCGGTAGGCCGTCGAGGCGGCGCCCCGCACGACGTGGGCAGCCGCGTCGCCGCCGGGCGGCGTGCGCGGGGTGAAGCGCGGCCCGTTGGGGGTGCGCGGCCGCACGCGGTCGGCGCGGAACGTCCGCCAGTCGTCCCGGTCGCCGTCCCAGGCCAGCAGGTACCAGCGCCGCCCGGTGTGGACGAGGCGGTGCGGCTCGACGGTGCGGACGGAGGTCGTGCCGTCGTGGCCCTCGTAGTCGAAGCGCAGCCGCTCCCGGTCGCGGATGGCGGCCGCGATCGCGGTGAGCGTCCCGGCGTCCACGGTCGGCCCCCGCCCCGCCACGGACACGGTCGCCGCGCGCACCGCCTCGATGCGGTGACGCAGCCGCGACGGCAGCATCCGCTGCACCTTCGTCAGCGCGCTCAGCGAGGTCTCCTCGATCCCCGTCACCGAGCCGGACGCGGCGGCGTGCAGGCTGACCGCGACCGCCACGGCCTCCTCGTCGTCCAGCAGCAGCGGCGGCAAGGTGGTGCCCGCGCCGAGCCGGTAGCCGCCCGCGGTACCGGTGACCGAGTGGATCTCGTAGCCGAGGATCCGCAGCCGTTCCACGTCGTTGCGCACGGTCCGCGTCGTCACGTCCAGTCGCTCCGCCAGCTCCGCCCCGCCCCAGCCGGGCCGCGCCTGCAGCAGCGACAGCAGCCGCAGCAGCCGCACCGAAGTCTCCAGCATCCCTCGAGTCTGCCACCGCTTGAGGAACCGGAGGTTCCTCAAGCGGTTCTACTGTTCCTCCCCTACCGCGACACACCGGACAGGACGCTCCTGTCCGGGCCATGGAGGGGAACGTTCGTCATGCTGCGTGGAATCGCCACCGTCAACCTTTTCGCCGACGACCTGGCCGCCGCCCGTGACTGGTACACCGAGCTGCTCGGCGTCGAGCCGTACTTCGAGGCGCCCGGGCCCGACGGCGGGCCGGCGTACGTCGAGTTCCGGGTGGGCGACCACCAGCAGGAGCTGGGCATCGTACGCGGCGCGTACGCCCCCCACGGCCCCGGTGCCCGCGCCGCCGGGCCGTCCGGCGCCGTCCTGTACTGGGCTGTCGACGACCTGGAGGCCGGCCTGGACCGGCTGCTCTCCCTGGGCGCCCAGGAACACCAGGGCATCGTGGACCGCGGGGGCAACGGGTTCGTGACGGCGTCCGTGGTGGACCCGTTCGGCAACGTCCTCGGGATCATGACCAACCCCCACTACCTGGAGGTTCTCGCGTCGCGGGGCTGAGGAAGGCTCCGGGGCGCGCGGCGACACGCCGCCGGGCACGGCCGCCTCTCCCGGCCGCCGAACCGGGGCTTAACCTGCGGTAATGGGGTGGGGGAGCACGACGGCGCTGGTGGCCGCCGGGACGGCGGCGGTGCTGCTGTGCGGGTGCGGCGCCACACCCCAGGGGGCGATGCCTGCGGTCCCCCAGGGGGCGATGCCTGCGGCGCCCCAGGGGGTGATGCCTGCGGCGCCCCAGGGGGTGATGTCCGCCGCGCCCCGGGCCACGCTGTCGGCGGCGCCGCCCGCTGAGCCCCCGCCCGCTCTCACCCCGGCCGCCGTGGACGCCGCCGTGGCGCGGCTCGACGGGATCGCGCGCGACGTGATGGGCCGGACGGGCGTGCCCGGCATGGCCGTGACCGTCGTGTACCGGGACCGGGTCGCCTACCTCAAGGGGTTCGGGGCGCGCCGCGCCGGGAGCCCCGGGGCCGTCGGCCCGGACACGGTCTTCCAGCTCGCCTCCGTGTCCAAGCCGCTGGCCACCACCGTGGTCGCACGCGTGGTCGGCCAGAAGACCGACCGGAAGGGCGGCGGGCCGCGCGCGGTGGGCTGGGACGACCCGGTCGTCCGGCACGACCCCGGGTTCGCGCTCAAGGACCCCTGGGTGACCCGGCACGTGACGCTGGCCGACCTGCTCTCCCACCGCAGCGGCCTGCCCGACCACGCGGGCGACCTGCTGGAGGACCTCGGCTACGGCCGCCGCTACATCCTGGAGCACCTGCGCGACGAGCCCCTCGGCCCGTTCCGCGCCCGGTACGCCTACACCAACTTCGGCTTCACCGAGGCGGCGCTCGCCGTGGCGAGGACCCGCGGGCTGTCGTGGGAGGAGCTGTCGCGGACGCTCCTGTACGAGCCGCTGGGCATGCGCTCCACCAGCTCCTCCTTCGCCGCGTACGCGCGGGCGCCCGACCGGGCCGCGGGTCACGTGCGGGTGGACGGGCGCTGGGAGGCCCGCCACGTCCGCGATCCGCAGGCCCAGTCACCGGCGGGAGGCGCCAGCTCCACGGCCCGCGACCTCGGCGCCTGGCTGCGCCTCCAGCTCGCCGGCGGCGTGTACGCGGGCAGGCGGCTCATCCAGCCGTCTGCGCTCGACCGGACGTACCTGCCCCACATCCTGTCCGCCCCGCCCACGGCCCCGTACGGCCGGCCCGGCTTCTACGGCCTCGGCTGGAACGTCGGCTACGACGACCTCGGCCGGCTCCAGCTCGGCCACTCCGGCGCGTTCGCCCTGGGCGCGGCCACGAACGTGACCATGCTGCCGTCCGAAAGGCTCGGCATCGCGGTGCTCACCAACGGCGAGCCCGTCGGCGCCGCCGAGGCCGTGGCGCTCACGTTCCTCGACGTCGCCCGGTACGGCCGCCCGACCGTGGACTGGCTGCGGCTGGCCGGCGAGGCGTTCGCCCGGATGGAGCGCGGCGAGCGGCCGGCGAGCGACTACGGCAGGCCGCCCGCGGACGCCGCGCCCGCCCGGCCGGCGCGCGCCTACACGGGCCGGTACGCCAACGGCTACTACGGCCCGCTGACCGTCACCGAGGAGGGCGGCGGGCTGGTCATGCGGCTCGGGCCGAAGCCCCTCCGGCTGCCGCTGCGCCACTACGCCGGCGACACCTTCGCCTACCGCACCCCGGGGGAGAACTCCGTGGGCCTGGACGGCGTCCGCTTCACCGTCGGCGCGGACGGCCGGGCCACGAAGGTCACCGTGGCCAACCTCGACCACACCGGCCTCGGCACGTTCACCCGCGGCCCGTCCTCCTGACCCTCAGGAGGACGGGCCGAAGACGCGCCGGGGGACGGCCGGGTCGGCGGCGAGGAAGGGGAGGGCGCGTTCCGGAAGCAGCGCGAGTTCGCCGGGCCGCACCTTGATCTGGGCGCCCGGCGAACACCGCGGCGGGACGGGACGACGAAGCCGCACCCGGGAATGCGGCCGCCCGCCCGTCCGGGCCACCCGGCTGCCCGCCCGTCCGGGCCACCCGGCTGCCCGCCCGTCCGGGCCACCTGGCCGCCCGCCCGTCCGGGCCACCCGGCGGAGCGTGTCATCCGTTTCTCGCGCATCGCGGCGACATCGGGCTCACGGGGGAGCGGCGCTTCGCGCCCGGGCGGCCTGTCTACGATGGGCTCGCCCCGCGAATCCATCCGCGAATCCCATCCGCGAATCCCGTCCGCGAATCCCGTCCGCGAATCCCGTCCGCGGGCCCGTTCTGAGGAGGTCGCATGCCCGAGCCGCTGACGATCGCGGTCGCCCAGCCCCTGTCCGTCCCGCACGACGTCGCGGCCAACGCCGCCGGGCACGCCCGCGCCGTGCGGTCCGCGGCGGCGCGGGTCGTCGTGTTCCCCGAGCTGTCGCTGACGGGGTACGAGCTGGACGCCGAGACCGTCACCCCCGGCGACGCCCGGCTGGAGCCGCTCGTGGCCGCGTGCGCCGAGACCGGGTCCGTGGCGTTGGCCGGCGCGCCCGTGGACGGGGACGACGGGCCGCACATCGCGGTGCTGGCCGTCGACGGGAGCGGCGTCACCGTCGCCTACCACAAGATGTACCTCGGAGCCGAGGAGGCCGTCCGGTTCGCACCGGGTGCCGAGCCGCGCGTGCTGGAGGTGGACGGCTGGCGGCTCGGGCTCGCCGTCTGCAAGGACACCGGCGTCCCCGAGCACGCCGCGGCGACGGCCGCCCTCGGGATCGACGCGTACGTGGCCGGCACGGTCAAGCACGCCCACGAGGCGGAGCTCCAGGCCGAGCGTGCCCGGCGCATCGCCGCCGGCCACGGGATCTGGGTGGCGGTGGCCAGCTTCGCCGGGCCGACCGGGGGTGGGTTCGCCGAGACGGCGGGCCGCTCCGGGGTGTGGGCGCCCGGCGGCGACCTGGTGGCCCAGTCCGGTCCGGAGACCGGCGCGGTCCTGACCGCGCAGCTCACCCCGAAGCCCGCCACGCAGCTCACCACTAAGCCCACCGCGCAGCTCACCACGAAGCCCACCTGACCTCGGCCCTCCCGGATGACCGTTGGGCCCTGCGTCACGGGACCTCCGGCCCTGCCGGACCGCCGCCCCGCCGCGGTGCGATGGAGGGGACGGGGGAGGACATCATGATCGTTGTGGGCGTCGACGGTTCGGTGGCGGCCCGGGCCGCGGTGGAGTGGGCCGCCGGCGACGCGTTCCGCGCGCACGTCCCCCTGCGCATCGTGCACGCCGTGGACCGCTCGCCGGACCAGATCATCGCCCGCCCCTGCGCGGCGGGTCAGCGGGTGAGGCGGGGCAGCAGGGCCGCGGCGACGGTCACGCCCACGGCCAGCGCCACGACCAGCACCGCGACGTCCAGGCCCAGGTGGGCGGGCGTGCCGAGCAGGAGGCCGCGCAGCGCGTCCACCTCGTACCCCAGCGGGTTCACCCGGTTGACGGCCTGGAGCCACGCGGGCATCAGCGCCACCGGGTAGAGCGCGTTCGACGCGAAGAACAGCGGCATCGTCAGCGCCTGCCCGATGCCCATGACCCGTTCCCGGCTCAGCACCAGCCCGGCGATCACGATGGACAGGCACGAGAAGAACCCCGCGCCCAGCACCAGGACGACGAACGCGGCGCCGATGCGCAGCGGGTTCGCGGTGAGGGAGACGCCCAGCACCGCGGAGAGCAGCAGGATGACGACGCCCTGGATCACCGCCCGCACCCCCGCCGCGAACGCCTTGCCCGTCACCAGCGCCACCCGGGGCGCCGGCGTGACCAGCAGCTTGGCCAGCACGCCCGCGTCACGCTCCCAGATGATCTGGATGCCGTAGAAGATCGCGATGAACAGCGCCGACTGGGCCAGGATGCCGGGCGCCAGGTAGTCGAGGTACGGCAGGTCGCCCGTCGGTATGGCGTGGATCCGGGTGAACGTCACGCCGAACACCAGCAGCCACAGGGCCGGCTGGATCGCCCGGGTCAGCAGCTCCGTCCGGTCGTGGCGCACCTTCTGCAGCTCGACCAGGCACAACGCCCACACCGGCCCCGCGCTGAGGCGCCAGGGCGCAGGCTCAGCCGAGCCGGCTCGCCGTGCGGCGGGTGCTTCTGATGTCACGCGCGTCACCTCCCGCGGCGTCGAGGAAGCTCAGGGAGTCGCCGGCGCAGGCGCGGAAGACGTCCTCCAGCGACGCCTCCGGACCGAGTCCGGCCGTCAGCTCGGCCGGCACGCCGAGCGCCCGGATCCTGCCGAGGCTCATCAGCGCCACCCGGTCGCAGTGCTGCTCGGCCTCGTCCATGTAGTGGGTGGTGACCAGCACGGTCATGCCGGTCTCGGCGCGCAGCGCGCCGATCCGCTCCCACACGACGGCCCGCGCCACCGGGTCCAGGCCGATGGTCGGCTCGTCCAGCACCAGCAGGCGGGGCCGGTTGATCAGCGCCTGGGCGAGTTCCAGGCGCCGCATCATCCCGCCCGAGTACGTGCCCGCGAGCCGGTCGGCCGCCTCCTCCAGCCCCATGGCCGACAGGGACCGCGCGACCCGCTCCTCCCGCTCGGCGCGGGGCACGTTGTACAGGCGGGCGAACAGGGCGACGTTCTGCCGCCCGGTCAGCGCGCCGTCCGCCGAGAGCTGCTGCGGCACGTACCCGATGCGCCTGCGCACGGCCATGCGCTCGCGCGCCGCGTCCAGGCCGAACACCCGCACCGACCCCGGCGGGCAGGTCAGCAGCGTGACGATGAGGCGGATGGTCGTCGTCTTGCCGGCGCCGTTCGGGCCGAGCAGCCCGAACACCTCACCTGCCGCCACCTCCAGGTCGATCCCGTCCACGGCCGCCCTGGCGCCGAACGCGTACCACAGGCCGGAGATCTCCACGGCGAGGCCGGCCCGCGCGGTGCGCGGCTCCCCCAGGACCGTCCCCGCCTCCCCCGACGCTTTCACCATGCGCCACCCCTTTCACGCTGGACACCCCCACTGTGCGTCGCCGCCGATGAGACGACGATGAGAGCCCGGGAGCGGGCGGGGTCAGCGGTCGGTGGACAGGCGGTAACCGGCGCCGCGCACGGTCTGGATCGTGTCGCGGCCGAACGGGCGGTCCACCTTCTCCCGCAGGTAGCGCACGTACACGTCCACGACGTTCGAGCCGCCGTCGTAGGCGAAGTCCCAGACGTGCTCGATCAGGTACGACCGGCTGAGGATCTCGTCGGGCCGCCGCATCAGCTCGTGCAGCAGCGCGAACTCCTTGGCCGACAGGTGGATCTCGGTCTCGCCCCGCCGTACGGTCCTCGTGCCCGGGTCCAGGCTGAGGTCGCCCGCCCGCAGCACGGCGGGGCGGCGCACCTGGTCGCGGCGGGTCAGGGCGCGCAGCCGCGCGTACAGCTCGGCCAGCGCGAACGGCTTCGTCAGGTAGTCGTCGGCGCCCGCGTCGAGTCCGCGCACCCGGTCGTGCACCGTGTCGCGGGCGGTCAGCATGATGACCGGCGCCCACCGGCCCCGCTCCCGCATCCGCCGGCACACCTCGTACCCGTCGGGCGGCGGGATCATCGCGTCGAGCACCACGGCGTCGTAGTCGTGCTCCATGACGCTCCACAGGGCGTCCTCGCCGCTCGTGGCCACGTCCACGGCGTAGCTCTCCCGCCGCAGGCCGCGCGCCAGCACGTCGGCCATGGCGGCGTCGTCCTCGACGACGAGCACCCTCATGCGGGCCAGCTTAAGACCCTCCCCTCGGGCGGGGGCCGGGTAGGGGAGGCGCGGGATCGTGGTCGCGGCGCGGGCATCCCTTCGGCCGCCGGAGCAGGGGCCGCGGAGGTACGCGTGAGAGGATGGCAGGGATCCGGAGGTGGGGCCGTGCGGCTGGTACCGCGTTCGCTCCGTGTCCGGCTGGTGCTGGTGACCGCGGTCGGCGCCTCCGTCGCGCTCGTGCTCTGCCTGGCCCTGCTGTACACGGTGCTCGACCGGCAGCTTCGGGCCGCGTTCGACGCCGACCTGAGCCGCCGGGCCGGTGACGTGGCCGCCGCCGTGAGCGCGGGCGCGCCGGACGTCGTCCCCCTCGACCCCATGGCCCAGCTCTACGCCCCAGGCGGGGAGCCGGTCGCCACGTCGCCCGTCCTGGACGGCGGCCGGCTCCTGGAGCCGGCGCGGGTACGCGCCCTGCGGGAACAGGTGTTCACCGCCGCGTCCCTGCCGAGGCCGCGCGGCGAGGAGCCCGTGGAGGTCCGCTTGCTGGCGCGGCGTCTGCCCGACGGCCGGGTCCTGGCCGTGGGGATCCGGGCCGCCCCGCTCGAGCACGCCCGCGCCCGGCTGCTCGTGGCCCTCGCCCTGGCCGTGCCGCCGCTCATCCTGCTCGTCTCGGCCGCCGCATGGGCCGTCGTACGGGCGGCGCTGCGGCCCGTGGGCGCGCTGACCCGCGAGGCGGCGGCCATCTCGTCGCTGGAGAACGGGCGGCGGCTGCCGAGCGTCCCCGGCGACGACGAGATCGCCCGGCTCGCCCGCACCCTCGACGGGATGCTCGCCCGGCTGCGGGTCGCGTTCGACCACGAGCGGGCGTTCGTGGACGACGCGAGCCACGAGCTGCGCACGCCCATCGCGGTGCTGCGCGGGGAGATCGAGCTGGCCCTGTCGGCTCTGTCCGACGCCCGCGCGACCGGCGACCCCGCCGCGATCGAGGACGCCCGCGTGACCGGCGCCGCCGATGCGACACCCGCGGGCGAGACCCGGGACGCGCCCGAGGCCGCGTCAAGCCGTCGTGACGAGCGGCGCGGTGAACGGGACGTCGTGGCGGGCGAGCGCCAGGACCGGCTCGAGGAGGTGGAGAGGTCGCTGCGCGGGGCGCTGGGGGAGACCGAGCGGCTGTCGCGGCTGGCCGAGAACCTGCTGACGCTCGCCCGCGCCGGCTCCCTGCCGGCCCGGGCCGAGCCGGTGGACCTGCTCGACGTGGTGCGCGAGGAGGCGGACACGCTCCGGCCGCTGCTGGGGCTGCGCGTGGAGGTCGCGGGCGACCCGCTCGTGGTGCCGGCCGACGCCGACCGGCTCCGGCAGGTGGTCGCCAACCTGATGGCCAACAGCGCCGCGGCCGGGGCCACGCTCCTGAGCGTCCGGGTGGACACGGGGCGGGAGTGGCACGTCGTGGAGTTCGCCGACGACGGGCCGGGCTTCGCACCCGGGCTGCTGGAGTCGGCGATGGAGCGCTTCACGCGCGGCGACGACGCCCGCACCCGGGGCCGGTCCGGCGCGGGGCTCGGCCTGCCGATCGCCCGCGCCGTGGTCGCCGCCCACGGGGGCACGATGACCGTGGGCAACGGGCTCCCGCTCGGCGGCGCGGTGGTCACCATCCGTCTCCCCGTCCACCCGTGACCCGGTTCCCACTCTCATCGCCGTCTCATCGTCCGGGCCTCAGGATGAGAGGCGCCCCCGGACCCCTTGGAGCCGATCAGGACCGACGGAAGGACCCCAGGCGCCATGGAACCCCTCACCCTCGCGCGCCGGCGCATGCCCGGCGTCATCCTCGTCGCGGTGGGCGGCGAGCTCGACATCCTCACCGCCGGCCGGTTCGGCGCCTTCGCCGGCCGCGCCCACCGCCCCGGCGAGCACCTCGTCATCGACCTGGCCGCGACCACGTTCCTCTCCAGCCACGGGCTGCGGGCGCTGCTGGAGGTCGGGGACGACGTCCGGCGCGACGGCGGCGTCACCCGGCTGGCCGCGCTGCTCCCCGGTCCGCTGCGGCTCGTCCGGCTCCTTCACGCCGACGTCCTGGTGCCCGTGCACGCCACGGTCGAGGACGCCCTGGGCGCGGCCGCCGCCCGGCCGCCCTTCCTTCCCGGCCGCGAACCTGTTGCATAGTAAAGTTTCCTAAAAGATACTCCAGGGAGTTGATCCCCCGACTCCCAGGAGCGCCCATGGTCCGCCGCGGCCTGACCCTCGCCACCGCCACCCTCACCGCCGCCTTCGCCGCTTCCCTCGTCACCGCCGCGCCCGCCCAGGCGGCCGTCGTGGACGTCACGTTCGGCCCGACCTCCATCGGCGACTACTGCCACGCGCGGGTCAGCTCGTCGTCCTGGATCGGCTTCCACGAGCCCGGAGGGCTGCGCTGCTACGCCGGCGGGATGGGGGGAGCCCTCCAGTACGCGGGCTCCGGCGACCCGTACCTCGCCTGCAAGTACCTGACGACCGACGTCGTCATGAGCGCGTCGCGCGGCACGTCCGACGCCCTGGTCTGCCGCGTCGTCCGCTGACGGCGGGAGCACCGGGACACGAGCCGCGCGGCGGGGGTGCCCCGGAAGGAGCGGGCGGAACGCGGGCCGGCGGCGCCGGGGGCCGGTCGCGGAGGCGGTCAGGCGCCCGCCTTCAGCGCGACCGTGCCGGCCCGCGTCTCCGCCACCAGGAAGTCCACCACGTCCTCCATCCGTCCCCGCCGGTCGAAGACCCGGCGCTGGCGCACCGGCGAGCAACATAGCGCGTAGCA
>NZ_JBFAIA010000186.1:0-16529 GCF_040654455.1 Nonomuraea sp. NPDC050691 | reverse complement strand
ACGCCGACCAGATCGTCGGTGGTGAGCCGGTCGCCCTCGTCTCGGGCCTGCACCAGGCCGGAGGTGAGGTCGTCGCCAGGTTCGCGCTGCTTGTGCTCCACCCCCCACGCCCCCTTCCTCGGGGACGGCGCGACGACCGTCCGCGGCCTGGCCGGCACCGCCGCCGAGCTCACCGATGTCCTCGCCGCCGTCCATCAGGCCGGCGAGGGGCTGGTGCGGCCCGGCGGCTTCTCCATGCGCACGGTCCCCCGTCTGCTCGGCGACCTCACCGTGGCCGCGCCGACGCTGGAGTCCGCCGCCGCCCGGATCGACCGCGCCCGGCGGCTTCTGGCCGCCACCCCGGCGGTCACCGGCCTGGCCGAGCTGGACACGGCCCGCGCGAGCGCCCTGCGCGAGACCGACCGGCTGCTCGGCTACCTGCGCGCCGGGGCCGGCGCCGCCGCGCTGCTCCCCCCGATGCTGGGCCACGACGGCCCGCGCCACTACTTCCTCGCCTTCCAGACCAACGCCGAGGCCCGCGGCACCGGCGGACTCGTGGGCGCCTTCGGCATCCTCGACGCCGGCCGCGACGGGCTCGGCATCACCCGGCTCTCCGTCAACAACGCCCTGCCCCGCACCTCCACGCCGGTCGTCGACCACGGCCCGGCCTACCGTGCCCGCTACGGGCCGGGCGCGGCCGAGCTGCTGTCGGTCTCGAACCTCTCCCCGCACTTCCCGTACGCGGCGGCCACGTGGGCCGGGCTGTGGCAGCGGCACACCGGCCGGCGCCTGGACGGGGCGATCGCCACCGACCCCGTCGGCCTGTCCCACATGCTGGAGCTCATCGGCCCGGTCAGGCTGCCGAGCGGCGAGATGGTGACCGCCCGCAACGTCGTGGACCTCACCGAGCGGGAGGCGTACGCCCGCTTCGACGACCCGCGCCGGCGCAAGCGCTATCTGATCAAGGTCGCCGGAGCCGTCGTGGAGGCCATGTTCCAGGCCCGTCCCGACCCGTTGAAGGCGGTGTCCACCTTCTCGCGCATGGTGGAGGAGCGGCGGATCCAGGTGTGGAGCCGCCACAGGGCCGAGGAGCGCCGCCTGGCCGCCACCCCGCTCGGCGGCGTGCTGCCGACCGCGCCCGGGCCGTTCGCCGGGCTGGTCGTCAACAACTCCGCCGGCAACAAGCTGGACTACTACCTCGGCCGCTCGCTGGAGTACCGGCTCGGGCGCTGCAACGGCGGATGGCGCGCCTCGCGGGTGCGCGTGCGGCTGGACAACGACGTGCCGCGCCGCAGTCTGCCGGCCTACGTGACGACCCGCCTGGACTCGCCGGAGCGGCGCCACGCCGAGGGCTCGACCCTGCTGTGGGTGTCGATGTACGCGAGCGTCGGCGCACGGCTGGCGGAGGCGCGGGTGGACGGCACGCGGATCGAGCCCGTCCGCGAGGTGGAGCGCTCGCATCCCGTCTACTCCACGGTGCTGGAGTTCGCCCCTGGACAGGCGCGCACCCTCGACTTCACGCTGCTGGAGCCCGCGTCGGCGGCGGCGCCGGCGGTGCCGGTGCAGCCGCTCGTCCGGCCGCAGACCACGAAGATCCTCCAGGCCCCCGGCGGCTGCGTCGCCGCCTCGCCGGAGAGCTGATGGCGGGCGCACCATGACGGACACCTTCCGCATCCTGTTCGTGTGCACCGGCAACATCTGCCGCTCGCCGCTGGCCGAGAGGCTGGCCCGCGCCGCGCTCGGCACCGGCTTCGTCGTGGAGAGCGCGGGCACCCGGGCGGCGTCCGGCATGCGGATGCCCGAGCAGGCCCGGCGGGCGCTGCTGCGGCTCGGCGGCGACCCGTCGGGTTTCGTCTCACGGCCACTGACGGCCGGGCTGGTGGCCGGGGCCGACCTGGTGCTGGCCGCGACCGTCGCCCACCGGGCCGAGGTCGTGGCCCTGCACCTGCCGGCGGCCACGCGGGCGTTCACCATCGCCGAGTTCGGCGCGCTTGCGGGCGAGGTGGACGAGGAAGCCGTCTGCTGGGAGCGCGACCCCGTGCGGCGGGCCCGGGCACTCGTGGACCAGGCCGCGGCACTGCGCGGCCTGGTCCCTGTCGATCGTCCCGACATCGCCGACCCGTACGGCCGGTCCCGGTGGGCCTACCGGGCGGCCGGGCGCCGGATCGCCGAGGCGCTGGCGCCCCCGTTGCGGCTGCTCACACACCCGCCGGTGTCTTGACCTCGGCCTGCGCCGCGGACTCGTACCCGTAGCCGTACCCGTAGCCGTCGTAGCGGCTGGCCTTGGCGGGGACGAAGTTGAGCACCGTGCCGACGACGCGGGCGCTGACCGACGACAGCAGCTCGATGCCGCGCACGACGTGCTCGTGCCGGGTCCGGCCGTACCTGGCGACCAGGATGGTCCCGTCGCACAGGGCGGACAGCGTGGCCGCGTCGGTGACGGGCAGCAGCGGCGGCGCGTCGATGATCACGATGTCGTAGGCCGCGGTGAGCTCCGCCAGCAGGTGCCGCATGCCGTCGGAGCCGAGCAGCTCGCTCGGGTTCGGCGGGATCTGGCCGCACGGCAGCACGAACAGGCGCGGCTCGCCCCACGTCTGGACGACGCCGTCCACGCTTACCTTGCCGATGAGCACGTCGGTCAGGCCGACGCCGCCCTCGATGCCGAAGTAGTCAGGCAGCCTGGGACGGCGCAGGTCGCCGTCCACGAGGAGGACCCGCCAGCCGGCCTGGGCGAGGGTGATGGCCAGGTTGGAGGAGGTGGACGACTTGCCCTCGTTGGGCAGGCAGCTCGTCACCACCAGCGACCTGGGCTTCCGGTCGACGCCGATGAACTGCAGGTTGGTGCGGAGCGACCGGAACGCCTCGGCCCGGGACGAGCGTCCCTTGCGGCGCACGACGAGCGGGTGGCGCTTGGCGTCCCTCTCGTAGCCGATGATGCCGAGCGCGGAGCTGCCGGACGCCTGCTGCAGCGCGTTGCTGTTCTTGATGGTGGTGTCCAGGCGGTCACGCAGGATGAGCGCGCTGATGGAGACCACCAGCCCGATCAGCACGGCGACCAGGACGTTGACCACCGGCAGGGGACTGACCGGCACGGTGGGCACCTGCGCCCCGTCGACGACGGTCACCTTGACCGTGGGCCTGCTGGTGGGCGTCGGCCGCTCGATCTGGCTCACCAGCCGCGCGAACTTCGTGCTCAGGGCGTTGGCCAGCGAGGCGGCCCGCTCGGGGTCCTCGTCGGTGACCATCGCGCGCAGCAGCACGGTGCCCGGCACGACGTCGACCGTGATGTTCTGCTGCAGCCGGGCCACGTCGTCGGGCGTGGTCACCTGGCTCACCATGCGGCGGCTCGTGAGCAGGTTGGCGTAGGAGTGCACGCCCTGCGACAGGGTGCTCACCTGGTAGGCCGGTGAGAAACCGCCCTGCTTGTCGTGGCTGGAGAACAGCATGGTGGTCGTCGCCGCGTACTTGGGCGGCATGTTCGCGGTGATGACCAGTGCGGTGCCCACCGAGATGACGAGCGACAGCAGGATCAGCCACCAGCTCTTGCGGGCCAGCCGGATGAAGGAGAGCAGGTCCAAGGGATCATCGCCGCCTTTCGCGGATTCGTGGAGGGTTTTCGAGGGCCCGGCGTGGCTGGTAGACGTTCACGCCCTGGAGCATGGTGATGGCGGCCACCGCCGTGCCCGCCCCCACGATCGCCGCGGTCAGCGGCGGCACCAGGCCGAGGACCATGAACGTGCAGAGCGCGCCGGCGAGCATGGCGATCAGGCCCAGCACGACCGCGACCAGGCGGGTGTCGAAGCCCAGCCGGCGCAGCCGGTGCGAGACGTGGTCGGTGCCGCCCGCGAGCGGCGAGCGCCCGGCCCGTACGCGCGACAGGAACACCACGCCGGTGTCGACCGTCGCCACGAACGTCGGCAGCAGCAGCCCCGCGACCACGGTGTCCGGGCCGCGCCCGCTGACCAGGACGATGGCCGAGCAGGTCAGGCCGAACCCGATGAACAGCGAGCCGGCGTCGCCCATGAACATCTTGGCCGGCGCCCAGTTGTGGGGCAGGAAGCCCAGCGCGGCTCCCGCCAGGACGGTCAGGAAGAGTCCCAGAGCGGGCTGCGTCAGCAGGAACGCGATCGCCGCGAGGAACGCGGCCGAGCCGGCCGTCACCGCCCCCAGCGCGCCGTCCATGTTGTCGAGCAGGTTGAACGAGTTGGTCACCACGACGATCCACACGATCGTGAGCGGCGCGTCCGGCCAGCCGCCGGTGAGGGTGAGCTCGACGCCGCCGAGCACGACACCGGTGGCCGCCACGGTCTCCACGACGAGCCTCGTGACCGCGGGCAGCGAGGCGATGTCGTCGATGAGGCCGAGGGCGGCCACCGCGGTGGCCGCCAGCAGGATCGCGGTGAGCCGCCGGTCGGCGAGACCCGCGACCGTGACCGTGGTCACGACCGTGACCAGCGCGATCGCGATGCCGCCGAGGTACGGGGTCGGGCGCGCGTGGGCCTTGTGACCGCCGGGACGGTCGGTGAAGCCCCACCGCAGCGCCAGGCGTTTCAGCGGCACGGCGGTCAGCGTCGTCAGCACGAAGGCGGCACCGCAGGCCGCCGGCGTGAGCACGCCGCTCACGGCATCGCCACCGCGAGTTCCTCGCGCGCCTCCCTGACGACCTCCGAGAGGATCTCGTCCAGCGTGCGCCGCGGCTGCCATCCGGTGAGCTCACGGATCTTGGTGGTGTCGGGGACCCGGCGGACCATGTCCTCGAAGCCCTTGCGGTACGCCTCGTGGTAAGGGATCAGGTCGACGCCCGAGGTGGATCCCGTGTGCTCGATGACCAGCTTGGCCAGCTCCAGGATGCTCACCTCCTCCGCCGAGCCGATGTTGAAGGTCTGGCCGACGGCCGCCTCGTCGCCGAGCAGCCGCAGCAGGGCGTCCACCACGTCGGCGACGTGGGCGAAGCACCGGGTCTGCGTCCCGTCGCCGTGGACCGTGAGCGGGGCGCCGCTGAGGGCCTGCCGCACGAGGCGCGGGATGACCATGCCGTACGCCGGGCTCTGCCGCGGTCCCACGGTGTTGAACAGCCTGACCACGATGGAGGGCAGGCCCCGCTCGTGGTGGTAGGCGTTGGCCAGGATCTCGTCCACGGCCTTGGCGGTGCTGTACGCCCAGCGCACGATCCCGGTGTTGCCGAGGATGCGGTCGGCGTCCTCGCGCAGCGGGCCGGTGGAGTTCTTGCCGTAGATCTCGCTCGTGCTGGCGACGAGGATCTTCTTGCGGTAGCGGTGCGCCGCCTCGATGACGTTCTCGGAGCCCCTGATGTTGGTCATCAACGACCGCAGCGGCTGCTCGACGATCAGCTTGACGCCGACGGCGGCGGCCAGGTGGACCACCACGTCGCACTGGTGGACCAGCTCGTCGACGACCAGCTCGTCCAGGATGGACCCGCGCACGAAGCGCAGGGCGGGGTGCGGGCGCAGGTTGTCCCGCCGCCCGGTGGACAGGTCGTCGAGGACGACCACGGAGTCGCCGCGGGCGAGCAGGGCGTCGGTCAGGTGCGAGCCGACGAATCCGCTGCCGCCCGTGATCAAGTACGTGGACGTGGCTGCGTTGCTCATGGTTTCCCCTCTGGACACGATCGTTGGCTGCGGATGGCGGCGCTTCACGCGCGCACGCCGGGGCTCGCGGTCATCGCCTGCCGGAACCAGGCGACCGTCATGCGGAGCCCGTCCTCGAGCGAGACCGGCCGCACCCCGGGAAAGAGCTCGCGCAGCAGGTCGGGGGATGCCTGCGACTCCCGGATGTCACCGGTGCGCGGCGGGAGGTAGGTGGCGTCGACCGGGCGGTCGAGCACCGAGGCGAGCACGTCCTTCAGCGTCAGCAGCGAGACGCGCGTGCCGAAGGCCAGGTTGACCGGCTTGGCGCTGGTGACGCGGCGCACGACCGCCTCGCACAGCACCTGCGTCACCGAGCCCACGTAGGTGAAGTCGCGAGCCTGCCGCCCGTCGCCGTGGACCGGCACCGGGCCGCCCTCCAGGGCCGCCGAGACGAACGCCGGGATGACGGCCGCGTAGGCGTGGCCCGCCGGCTGCAGGGGGCCGTACACGTTGAAGAAGCGGAACGGCAGCACCGGCAGGGCGAAGCTCGACGCGTACGCCAGGGCGTACGCCTCGGTCGCCAGCTTGCTCACCCCGTACGGGCTGAGCGGCCTGGTCGGCAGGTCCTCGTGCTTGGACGGCGCCGCCGAGTCGCCGTACACCGACGACGACGAGGCGAGGATCACGTGCGGCCTGGCCGGCCGGCACGCCTCCAGGACCCGGAGCGTGCCGGTCGCGTTGACCTCGTGCGAGGCGATCGGGTCGAGCAGGGACCGGGGCACCGACGGCCGCGCGGCGAGGTGGACGACGGTCGTGACGTCCGCGACCAGGCCCGCCAGCACGTCGGCGTCCAGGATGCTGCCCAGCACGAAGTCAACGCCGACACCGTCGAGGTTGGCCAGGTCCCCCGTGCTCAGATCGTCCAGCACCGTGATGCCCTCGATCTCGGGCCGCGCCGCGAGCGCCCGGCACAGGTTCGCGCCGATGAAGCCGGCGCCGCCGGTTACCAGGACTTTCACCTGTTCATCCCTCCTGTAGTGACACGACGATCCCGGCGGTGCTCGGCCAGCGATCGGTATAGGGCCTCGGTGTCCGCGACGAGGCGGTCCACGTCGAACGAGGCGGTTGACCACCGGCGGGCGGCCTCGCCCATCCGGGACGCGAGCGGGGGGTCGGACAGGAGCCGGGCAGTGTGCTCCGCCAGCTCCGCGGAGTCGGTGGCGGCCAGCAGCCCGGTACGGCCGTCCTGCACGACCTCGGCGACGCTGCCGACCCGGGTGGAGACGACCGGGGTGCCGGCCATCTGCGCCTCGATGAGCGTGAGCGGCGTGCCCTCGTTGTCCGAGGTCAGCAGGACCACGTCGGCGGCGGCGTAGACCGTCTCCACGTCCTTGCGCCAGCCCACCAGGTGGAAGGCGTCACGGACGGGGGCGATGTCCTGTTCCAGCCGCTCCTGAAGCTCGCCGCCGCCGCAGACGACGAAGTGGCACCCGGGCACCCGGCGCAGCACCTCGCGCGCGGTCTCGGCGAACCGGTCGGGCCGTTTGACGCCGGTGAGCCGCCCCACGTAGGCGACCACGGGCGCGTCGGGCGGCAGGCCCAGCTCGCCGCGGGCCTCCAGGCGGTCGGGGACGGGCCCCAGGCGGACGCCGGGCGGGATGACGGTGTACTGCTCCGGGCGGCCGATGCCGGCCCGCAGCAGGTCGTCGCGCACCCGCGCCCCCACGGTCACCAGGCGGTCCGACATGGACGCCAGGAGCCGTTCGGAGCGCACGTACAGCGCGCGTTTGGGGCCGGAGAAGTAGCCGTCGAGCAGGTGCCCGTGGAAGACGTGGGCCCGGGCCGCGCCGACGCCGGCCAGCGCGGCCGCCACCCGCCCGAGCGCGCCCGCCTTGGCGGTGCGGGTGTGGACGATGTGCGGCCGGAAGGCCCGCATCGCGGAGACCAGCGCGAACAGGGCGCGGCAGTCGTCCGTGGGCCGGACGGAACGGCCCAGCCCCGGGATGCGGTGCACCCGCACGCCCGACCGCCGCAGACCGAGGTGGTCACCCTCCTCGTCGCCGACGTGCCCCGTGTAGAGCCGGTGCTCGAAAACGTCCGGGTTGAGCCGCTCGGAAAGTCCCAGCACCTGGGTCGCCGGGCCGCCCACGTTCATCCGGGCGATGATTTCCATGACGCGAATCCGACTGTCCGGCTTCATGCGGCTCCTAGAGGACGAACCTGGCTCACGTGGGCGAAGCTAGCTGCGGTATCGGCGATTTCGGCTTACGGCGTCGCGGTCAGTGGTGAAATGTTTTCTCGCTCCCTACCTGGGCGTTATCTCGAGGAGTCGTCACTTACTCTCCTTGGGATTTGTGGGGCTTCCCGGGACAAGCAGCGCAGCAGGAAAGCCGCCTTACCGGAAAGAGTCGGCCAAGGGGGGTAATCAGCACGCCATGGAGACAGTCCGGGAAGTGATGTGCGCGCCCCCCGCCGCTAGCGTCGTCGTCGCCGACCTGCCTGCCGGCGGTCCGGTTCGGCTTCTGGGCATCGGAGCAAGGTGCTCAGGTGGACGGAAAGTCGCCTTCCATGGAACTCGTCATCGTCGCGGCCGCCGCCGTGACACTCATCCTGCTGGTCAACGCGCATCTGGACGCGCCGGCGGCCCGGCGCGCGATGCCCGTCCTGCTGGCGGCGTTCGGGGCGCGCCTCGCCGTCCACGTGCTGGTGGTGCGCTCCGGCGTCATCGACTACGGCGGCGACAACCTGGGTTACGAAGTCCGCGGGATGATGATCCTCAACTCCTGGAAGCTGGACGGCTTCCAGTTCGTCACGGCCGCGGACATGGAGATCCTCGGGACCGCCGCGGTGCCGTGCAACGTGTTCGCGCTGGTCATGTACCTGTGCGGCGGCCCGGCGCCGCTGGCGTGCACGGCCGTGGTGGCGCTGCTGGCGTGCGTGCTGTGCGTGGTGATGTACCGGATCGCCCGGCTGATCGGGGCCGACGACCGGGCGGCGTTCCGGCTGCTCCTGGTGACCGCGTTCACGCCGGCGTTCCTGCTGCACACGTCCGACACCTACAAGGACGGGTTCAACGCGTTCCTCGTGGTGGCCTGCGTCGGCATCGGCGCGTCCGTCGCGCAGCGGTTCAGGACGAGCGTGCTGCTGCTGGCCCTGCCGCTGCTGTGGTGCCTGTGGCACGTCCGCCCGTACATGGTGTTCCTGGCGGTGATCCCGATCGTCTGCGGCGTGGTGGCCTCGAAGTCGACGTTCTCCGTGCGCAAGCTCTTCGCCTTCGGCGCGCTGCTGGTGGCCGCCATGCTGTTCGCGGGCGGGGTGTACGAGAACACGCCGCTGGAGCTGGCCGAGCGGCAGATGGACCAGGGACAGTCGGAGGCCGTCATGCGCTCCAACGCCGAGAACGCCTCGGGGGTGCACTTCGACGACGGCGGCAACCGGTGGAGCGGCCTGGGGATGAAGGTGGTCTACACGCTCCTGTCCCCCTTCCCGTGGCAGAGCGGCAGCCTCACGCTGCACCTGGGGAAGATCGACGTGGTCATCTGGTACGTCCTGCTGTACGGCGCGGTGAGGGGGGCGCGTGAGCTGTGGCGCCGGGACCGCACGACACTGCTCATCCTCATGTTGTTCATCGTGCCCGGGACGATCGCCTACGCGACCACGATGGCCAACATCGGGCTGATCTTCCGGCAGCGGCTGCCCATCGTCCTGGTGGCGAGCCTGCTGGCGGCGGTGGCTTGGACCCGGTCCACCCGGGACCAGGCTCCCGCTCCCCCGCCGGCGGCGGACGAGCCCGGCACGACCGATCCGGTTCCGTCCACGCCCGCGCGCCGATGAGCCGCCGCCGGGGATGAGAAACGGCCGGCGGCGGCTCGCGGGAGCCGCCGCCGGCCGTGCGAGGTGTCAGGCTTTGGAGGGCTCCGTCTGGTAGACGGCGAACGCTCCGCTGCGGTAGCGGAACCGCGCGAACTCGCCGATGGCGCGGCTCACCCCGGGGCGCTGCTCGTCCACGAAGAGCCAGCGCACGCCGTAGCGGTCGCGCAGTCCCTGGACGGTGGCCGTGGACGGCGCCTGGAAGGCCGCGTCGTTGGCCGCGAGCCGTTCCCGGGCCCAGAAGGGCTGGTGCTGCTCCAGCCGGCCGGGCTGCCAGCTGTCCGCGTTCTTCACCGTGAACGCCCACCCCTCGACCAGCATGTGCCGTTCGGCCAGCGCGGAGACCCAGAACTGGCGCGAGTCGCAGGGGTTCTCCAGCCCCCATCGGCAGTGGACGTTCGTGGCGACCAGGTCGTCGGGCGAGGAGTGGGCGCGCAGCCAGCGCGCGGCGGTCAGGACCCCTGGCGGAGCCGGCGGCGCCGGTTCCGCGGAGGCGACCGCCGCCCGGCCGGCGCCGGACAGGAACGAGATCACCCGCACGTGGTGCGCGGCGGGCAGGCCCATGGCGGCCAGCGCCACGATCATGAGGGCCCAGCCGCGCAGCCGGGACCGCGTGACCACGACGGCGAGGGCACCCAGCGCGACGACGGCCACCAGCGTCAGGTACGGAAGGAGGAGGACGGTGTCGGAGCGGCCCGGCTCCAGGGGCGCGCTGACGCCGAGGAGCAGCGGGATCGCGTAGGCGCCGGCCAGCCCGGCCCCGATCGCGCCCAGCGTCCAGGCGCGCCGGACCCGGGCCCGGCGCATGATGACGAGGACGCCGAAGACCGCGGGGATCACCAGGTAGGGCTGCGACCCCCACAGGAAGTAGATCTGGCTGCGCCCGGGGTGATCGAGGAGGATCATCCCGCCGAGCCCCGCGGCGGCTATGCCGAGCATGAGCGCCACGTCAGGCCGGAGGAACAGTCTCGGCCTGGTCAGCAGCCCCAGCATCGGGCTCCAGGTGACGGCCCAGGCCAGGAGGTACACCGCCGCGACGCCGGCCAGCGACAGCAGCGTGGGAGTGGCGTTCACCGGCATGCCGGTCAGGTCCTGCCAGACGGTGCGCATGAACGAGAAGGGCGCGACCATCAGGCCCTGCCGCCGCCCGCCGAACAGGACGAGCTGCGCGAAGACCAGGCACGCCCCGGTCATCAGGAGTGCCGTGAGCACGGGCCACGGCAGCCGGCGCCGCCGCACCCCTTCGATCATCGCCACGACCGCCAGCCCCACGAGCAGCATCGGCAGGTAGGTGGCCTTGGCGCCCATGACCGCCAGGAGGAGGACGCCCAGGACGAGCCATGCGCCGAGGTCGTACCAGCGATGGCGCAGCAGCTCGGTCAGCAGGAGGACGGCGGGGACGAACAGCAGCGCCCCGAAGGCGAACGTGGGGCTGCCCCATGCCGCGTCGTGGATCCCGCCCCAGGTGAACGTCCCGAGCGAGCCGAGGAACATGCGGGGAGCGCCCACGAGCAGCGTGGCCGTGGCCGCGAGCGCGCCGCCCGTCCACGAGTCCGTCACCCGGCGCCCGAGCATCGCCACCAGGACGACGAACGCGGCCAGCACGGGCAGCATGCCCAGCCGGAGCAGCAGCACCAGCGGCTCCACCCCCGTGATCCAGCTGGCGGCCGCCCAGTGCGCGTAGACGAACCAGTGATAGAACAGCGGCTCGCCGGCGACGATGGGACTCATCGGCGGCACATGGTGCTTCAGCTCGCCGATCAGGCCCAGGTGGAACGGCGTGTCGTCCGAGTAGGCCGCGAGCTCCGGCCAGGTGAGCGGCGCGGCGCCGAAGTGGCTGTAGGCGGCCTTGGCCACCAGATAGCAGACGAGCGTCGCCAGCGCCCACGACCACCAGACGGGCGCGCCCGGCCGGAGGCCGCCCCCCTTCCAGTGCCTGCGCAGGCCGGGCACGGCGAGGAACACGGCGTAGGTGACCGCCGGCCACGCCAGGACGAGCAGCGGGAAGCCCGCCGCGCGGGCCGCGATGTAGGTCGCCAGTTCGACGGCCAGGCCGAGCGTCGTGCCGAGCGCCAGTTCCTCCGCCAGGGTGCGGCTGTCGCCGTAGAGGGCGCGGACGAGGAGCAGGCCCGGGAGCGCGAGACACAGCACGACGTACGCGCCGTACGAACCCATGTCCGTGAGGGAGACGCCGTAGCGGTACAGGACGGCCGCGACGAAGCCGAGGGTGAGCACGGCGGGAGCCCAGTGGACAAGGCGCCGCGTCCTTTCCCGGCGGGCGGATCTTCCTCCCATGCCGGTGCGCCGGCCCGGTTGTGTGTTTGTCTGCTTTTCGAGCGCGTAACCCGGTCGAGATATGGCCATGAGGGGAGTCTGGACGGGCAGGCGATCACAACGGGGCAGGCGCTACGCGCTGGACGGAGTCGTTGCCGTTCCCTGAAAGGGCCCATAAGGACGTCATGAGCGGGCGAGGAGCCGGCGATACAGCGCGATGTGCTCCTCGACCATGGTCGTGGCGTCGAGGTTCTTCAGAGCCCAGGCCCGGCCCTCGGCGGCCAGGCGCGCGGCGTGGCCGGGGTCGTCGAGGAGCCCGGCCACGGCGCGGGCGAGAGCCGCCGGGTCCGACGGCGGCACCAGCACGCCGCGGTCATCCCCCAGCAGCTCCGGCGTCCCCCCGACCGAGGTGGCCACGATGGGCCGCCGCTGGACCATCGCCTCCATGATCGCGTTGCTCAGCCCTTCCGAGTCGGAAGGGAGCACGACGACGTCGGCGCGGGCCAGCAACGGCCGCGGGTCGGTCACCGCCCCCCAGAAGCGGACGTCGACGTCCAGCCCGCCGGCCCGGGTCTTGAGCCGCTCCGTCTCCGGGCCGTCGCCGACGAGCACCCACGTGCACCGCCGGCCCTCCCGGGCGAGCATGCCGGCGGCGTCCAGCAGGCAGTCGTGCCCCTTCTCGGGCCGCAGGCGCGCCAGGCACACCACCACGGGCAGCCGGGTGTCCACGGTCGCGGGCTCGACCACCTCCAACGCCGCGTCGGAGAGGCCGTTGTAGATGACGCTCAGCTTGTGCGGCGGGATGCCCTCGACCGTCCGGGCGTCCTCGGCGACCGCGGCCGCGTTGGCGACGACGTGGTCGGTGATCGCGGTCATCGCGCTGCCCAGCGAGAAGAGCCGTCCCTGCTTGCGCTTGATGTCGCTGAGCCCGCGACGGCCGGCGACCATCACGGGCACGCGCGCCAGCAGGGCCGCGGGCGCGCCGATCAGGTAGCTGTGCAGGAGGAACGCGTGCACCACGTCGGGCCGCAGCCTGCGCAGCAGCAGGACGAGGCGGGCGAAGGCCCGCAGGTTGCGCGGGTCCGCGATGCTGCCCGACGGCCTCCGGGTGAAGCCCAGATGGTGCACGCCGACCCCGGCGGCTCGCAGCACGGGCTCGTGCGGTCCGCCCTTCGACAGCAGCAGCACGTCCACAGCGATCTTCCTGCTGTGCAGCTCGCGCGCGAGGAGGGACACCTGCTTCTCCGCGCCGCCCAGGCCCAGCTGCCCGATGAGCAGCGCGACGCGCCTGAGGTCGGCCGGCTCTCCTGACGTCCCCATGGGGTCCTCCGTGCGTCGGCGAGCAGCCGAACGACCACTCTGAGCAATATCACCATCACTCAGAGTAGGAATCCGGGCGGTGTGACGCGGGATGCCGCGAGGCGTGTCGCGAATTTCCGGAAGCCACCGCCATCAACGGCTTCACGACCGAATGAACCTCGGCCCTGCCGGGTACCAGCGCCCGCACCGGCAGCCCCGTCAACCGGGCGAAGCGTGATATCTCCAGGACGGCCATGGCGATGTACGTCACGGTGGACGCCAGCGCCGCGCCCACCGCGCCCCATCGGGGGATCATCACCAGGTTGAGCAGCACGTTCGCGCAGAGGACGCCGACCGAGACGGCGGTCATCGTCAGCGGGCGTTCCAGCCGCACGAGATGCTGCTCGACGGCCCTGATCAGCATCAGGGCGACCGTTCCCGGCGCGAGCGCGAGCAGCGGGGCCACGCTTCCCGCGAAGGACTCGCCGTAGACCAGGGGGATCATCCACGGCGAGGCCGCCACGAGCACCACCACGAAGGCGGAGGAGACGAGCAGGATGAGCCTCAGCGCGCGGACGGTGACGTGCTTGGCCTCGTCCACGTCCCGGGAGGCCTGCTTGGGAAGGGCGATCTGGGTGATCGTCTCGCAGGGGATCCGGGTGAGGGTCATGACCGTGACGGCGACGGTGTAGATGCCGACCGCCGCCGGAGAGTCCAGAGCGCTGAGCAGCGGGACGTCGATGGTGACGATGAGGTACAGGGCCACCCATCCCACGTGGTACCTGCCGGAGAGGCCGAGCTGGCGCCGGACGAGCGCACGGTCCACGCGCAGCGAGATCGGCCGGATCCCGCCCACCACGAGGACGAAGGGCAGGGCGATCGAGAGCGCCCAGCAGACGATCACGCCGGTGAGCGTCAGGTGCCCCAGGATCGCGAGCGCCAGGATCGGCAGGCACCGCGCCAGCGCCGCGAGGAGCGACTTGCGGTTGACGACGTCCATCCGGGACTGCAGGGTCATGATGCCGTTGAGGTTGACGGAGGCCGCCCCGAGCGGCACCACCGCCAGGGCCAGCACCCACAGGACGAGCCCTCCTGGCGAGCCGCTCAGCGCCACGATCCCGAGGGCGCCCAGCGCGGACAGCGACCCCAGGATCAGCCCCAGGATCAGGCCGTTCGTGGCGAGCGGCTGGTGCCGCGAACGGTCCTCCCAGAGGGTGATCTGCGACTTCTCCAGCGACAGGTGGCCCACGACGATGGCGGCGAACGCCGCGGTGCTGATCACCGCGTAGACGCCCCTGCCCTCGGGTTGCAGGGTGCGCGCGATGATCACCCCTGTCACCGTCTCCAGGCCCAGCCTGACCCCGCGCGTGGCCAGCGTGCGAAGAGCGAGGGCCGCCGAGGACGTCATGACCTTCACGGGCGTCATCATCGCCATCGGACGGCCCGCGGCGGTGGCGGCGCTCCGGCCGCGCGAAACATTGCCCGCCCGTGCCTGCGGCCATACCGCGACCAGGTCCGTCCGGTCAGCCGGGAGGCGGCGTGGCCGCCGGGCCGTCGCCGGTCAGCCGGGAGGCGGCGTGGCCGCCGGGCCGTCGCCGGTCAGCTCGTAGACGGCGTGGTCGCCGGAGCGGAAGCGCGGCGTGGCCGCACCTTCCAGGCGGACGCCCGGCGGCAGCCGGGTCTCGTCCACGAACAGCCACCGCACGCCGTAGCGCTCGCGCAGGATCCGGGCCGCCTCCGCCGACGGCCGCAGGAAGACGGCGTCGTTGGCGCGCAACCGCTCCTGGTCCCAGAACGGGCGGTGCTCGGCCGTCTCCTCGGGCCGCACGCCGGCCAGGGAGGTCGCCGTGTACGCCCACCCCTCGACCAGCGTGCGCCGTTCGCTCAACGCGCCGGCCCAGAAGGTGCGGCTGTCGCACGGGGACTCGAAGCCCCACCGGCAGTGCGCGTTCGTGGCGACGAGGTCGTCCGGGTGCGAGTGGGCGCGCAGCCATCGCCCGGCCGCGACCGCCCCTCGGGGCGCGTCCGGGCCCACCCGGCGGTGCGTCGCGGCCGGCAGCGGCCCCTTCGCTGCGCCCAGCGCGAGCTGCGCCGTCCACGCCGCCGGCGTCCCCGCCGCGGTGACCAGGCAGAGCAGCAGCGCGAAGGTCCGCGACCGGCTCTGGCGCAGCGCGCGCAGCGCCACCGCCGCCGTCACCACCAGGCCGAGCAGCGCCGCGTACGGGAGGTAGAGCGCGGCGCCGTTCACGCCGGGGCGGAGCGGCACCCTGACGTCGAGCAGCAGGCGGATCGCCAGGACGGCGGCCACCCCGACGCAGGCGGCCCCCACCGCCATGGCCGGCCGCACCCCCGCCCTCCGGACCGCGACGGCCAGGCCGTGGCAGGCGA
Source organism: Nonomuraea sp. NPDC050691 (assembly GCF_040654455.1). Classification (NCBI taxonomy): domain Bacteria; kingdom Bacillati; phylum Actinomycetota; class Actinomycetes; order Streptosporangiales; family Streptosporangiaceae; genus Nonomuraea; species Nonomuraea sp. NPDC050691. Next base: position 1,131 of record NZ_JBFAIA010000186.1, on the reverse strand, counting down.
CCATCGCCAGGTAGGGGAAGACCGCCTGCAGGAAGTACCCCTGCGACAGGGACGGATGGCCGAGCAGGAGCGCCGCGCCCAGCCCGGCGGCGCTCATGCCGACGGCCAGCACCACGGGAGGACGGGCGAGCAGCCGCGGCCGGCACAGCAGCCCCAGCGCCCCGCACCAGGTGACGGCCGCGCCGAGCAGGCACAGGAGCGTCGCCCCGAGCAGCGCCGGCCCCGGGACGTGCTCCGCGGCGCCCGCGCCGGTCAGGTTGCGCCAGGTCACCCGGACCATCGACAGCGGATCGACGACGAGGCCCTGCCGGGCGCCGCCGAACAGCACCACGTGCGCGAACACCAGGCACGCCGCCGTCAGGCCGAGCACGGCCATCACCTGCCGGGGCGCCCGGAACCTGGTGACCGCCTCCGTCACGGCGACGACGAGCAGGCCGGCCGCGAGGAGGGGGAGGTAGGTGGCCTTGGCCCCGGCCAGCGCCACCAGCATGATCGTCAGCAGGGCCCACCAGCCCCGGCCGCGCCCGCCCGCGCCGGACAGGTCGAGGAGCAGGAGCATCACGGGCGCGAACAGCAGGGCCGCGAAGGTCTGGGTGGGGCTGGCCCACGAGTACGGCGGCGTCCAGGACAGCAGGCCGGCGGCCGACCCCGCGTACAGGCCCGGCGCGGCCACGAACACCGTCGCAGCCACCGCGCCGGCCGCCACCCTCCGCGAGCCCGTCAGGCGGCGCCCCACCATCCCGAGCAGGACGACGAACGCCGCCAGCATGGGCAGCACGGCCAGCCGGAAGAGCACGACCGCGGGCTCGATCCCGGTGACCCGGCTGGCCGCCGCGAGGTGCGCGTACACGAACCAGTGGTAGGCGAGCGGCTCGCCGGCGACCGACGGCATCGTGGGAGGCACGTGGTGCCGCAGCTCGCCGGTCAGCGCCAGGTGGAAGGGCATGTCCACGGACGACGACAGGAGCGCCGGCCAGGTGAGCGGCTGACGGGCGTAGAAACCGGCGGCGACCAGGGCGATCACCGCGATCGTGACGAGCGCGAGGGTCCACGACCACCACAGCGGGACCGGGCGCGCGCCGGGCCCGCGCCGCCAGTGCCCGCGCAGCCGGGGGACGGCGAGGAACAGCG
>NZ_JBFAIA010000185.1:0-16682 GCF_040654455.1 Nonomuraea sp. NPDC050691 | reverse complement strand
GGCCGTAGTTCCAGCTTGTCGGCAGCCACGGTCATGATCCCCACGGTACGGCCGCCGCGCCGGTCGAGGGACAGCGGGGTGACGGGGCCGCCCGGCTGGACCTGCTGGCCGAGGCGTTCGCCGTCACGGGGGCGCGGGTGTTCTGCACCCAGCCGACGCTGCACAACCCGACGGGTGCCACGCTGCCGCGCGAGCGCCGCGAGCAGGTGCTCCAGGTGGCCCGGGCGGCGGGCGCGTTCGTGATCGAGGACGACTTCGCCCGCTACCTGACCGGCCAGGCGACGCCGCCGATGGTGTCCATGGACGAGCACGGCGTCGTGGTCTACATCGCCTCCCTGACCAAGGTGCTGTCGCCGAGCATGCGGGTGGCGGCCGTGATCGCCCGTGGCCCCGCGGCGCACCGGCTGCGCGCGAGTCAGCTCGTGGAGTCGTTCTTCGTGGCCCGGCCACTGCAGGAGACGGCTGTCGAGTTCCTCGGCTCGGGGGCGTGGGGGCGGCACCTGTCGGCGCTGCACGCGGAGATCGCCACGCGCCGCGACGCGCTGGCGGCCGAGCTGGCCCGGCGGATGCCGCGGGCCGAGCCGCACCTGCTGCCGCGGGGCGGCATGCACCTGTGGCTGCGGCTGCCGCCGGAGGTGGACGAGACGGCCCTGGTGGAGGAGGCCCGGCGGGGCGGCGTGCTGGTGAGCCCGGGGCGGATGTACTACCCGTCGGAGCCGCCGGGGCCGCGCATACGGGTCACGCACATCGCGGCGGCGAACCTGGCCGAGCTGTCCGAGGGGGTGCGCCGCCTGGCCGAGGCCCTCGACCGCGTCTCGTGATCACCCACCGGCCGGGCACAAGCATGATCGCTTACGCGGGGGTCGCCCGGGCGGGACGTGGGAGCCGCCGTACAGTGGGGGCATGCCGGCACCCGCGGAGCTCGTGCGCGACTTCGTGAACACCCTGGACGTGGAACTCGGCAGGGACGAGCTGGCCTCGCCCGCGGAGCTGACGCTGTGGCTGCGCGAGCGCGGCCTGGCGGGACCGCTCGACCGCGCCACGGACGACGACCTGGCCACCGCGCTGGCCCTGCGCGAGGGGTTACGCGCCGCGCTGAGACGCGAGGCACCATCAGGCCGTGCCCAGGCCCTGCCGATGCTGCCGCTGCGTCTCGCGGTCGATCCCGGCCCCCGGCTCGTGCCGGTCGAGAACGGCATTCCGGGCGCCCTGGCGATGATCGCCGCCGCGGTCGCCGACGCCTCCTGGGACCGGCTCAAGGTGTGCGCGGAGATCACCTGTCAGTGGGCGTTCATCGACGTCTCGAAAAATCGATCTCGGTCGTGGTGTTCCATGCAGGTCTGCGGCAACCGCACCAAAACGCGCGCCTACCGGGCGAGGAAGCAGGGTTCGCGTCGTCTCCAAGCCTCAAACACCGATACGGTGTAACTCGTGCCTTGTGGCACGAACGGCAGGCGAAGGAGCGGGCCGAGATGGCAGACGTAGGCGTCCGGGCGGCCCGGCGCGAGGATGTGCTCCAGGTGGCGAATGTTCAGATCCGCGCCTGGCGCTACGGCTATCGGGATTTCCTCCCCGAGGGCCCTTTGGAGCAGATGACCGGCCCGGCGGCCGAGAAGATGTGGCTGCGCCAGTGGGACGAGGCGATCGTCGCCCCTCCCACGTCGAGGCACCGGGTGCTGGTCGCGGTGGAGACCATCCTCGACACCGAGGGGTTTCCCGCGCTGGGCGTCGGAGGCAGCGGCGTCCCCGCCACCCCGCGGGGTGGTGAGCGCGTGGTGGGCCTGGCCTCGCACGCGCCCGCCGAGGACCCCGACCTCGACCCCACCGAGGTGGCCGAGATGCTGACGCTGCTGGTGGACCCCGACTTCGTCCGGCGCGGCCACGGCAGCCGCCTGCTCAACGCGACGGTCGACCACCTGCGCCAGGACGGCTACCGGCAGATCGCGACGTGGGTGTTCGCCGACAACTACGCGGTGCTGGGCTTCCTGGAGTCGGCCGGCTGGGGCGAGGACATGGCCGAGCGCGTCCTCGACATGGGCCGCCCCATCCGCATGGTCAGGCTCACCACCGACATCAGCTAAGGGATTCCCGAGATATGGCAACCCCCGGCCAGTGGATCGCCGGAGCGCGTCCCCGCACCCTGCCCAACGCCGTCGTGCCCGTCGTGGTCGGCACCGGCGTGGCGATCGGTGAGGGTCATCCGATCTGGTGGCGCGCGGTCGTCGCGCTCCTCGTGGCGCTGCTGCTGCAGATCGGCGTCAACTACGCCAACGACTACAGCGACGGCGTGCGCGGCACGGACGACGAGCGGGTGGGCCCGATGCGGCTCGTCGGCTCGCGGGCCGCGACGCCGCCGCAGGTGCTCGCCGCCGCGTTCGGCTGCTTCGCCGCGGCGGCGGTGCTCGGGCTGACGCTCGTGATCGCCACCCGGGCGTGGTGGATCCTGCTCGTGGGCGCCGCGTGCATCGCCGCCGCCTGGTTCTACACCGGTGGCAGGAGCCCGTACGGCTACCGGGCGCTGGGCGAGGCGGCCGTGTTCGTGTTCTTCGGCCTGGTGCCGGTGACGGGCACGGCGTACGTGCAGACCGAGCAGCTCTCGTGGCCGGCGCTGATCGCCTCGATCCCGGTCGGGCTGCTGTCGTGCTCGATGCTCGTGGTGAACAACCTGCGCGACGTCAACACCGACGGGCCGGTCGGCAAGCGCACGCTCGCGGTGGTGCTGGGCGCCGAGCGCACCCGCACCCTTTACGCGGTGTGCCTGATCGCGCCGTTCGTGGTGGCGGCGGCGATGTTCCCCCTCGCCTGGCTGGCGCCGCTCGCGGTGCTGGCCGCGCCGCTGGCGGTCATGCCGGTCAAGACGGTGCTGCACGGCGCGGTGGGGCCGGCGCTCATCGGCGTGCTCCAGCAGACCGGCAAGCTCCAGATGGCGTACGGCCTGCTGTTCTCGATCGGCCTGGCCGTCAGCCTCTAGGAAGGCGCTACGCGGACGCCGGTTCCGTACGGGCGGAACCGGACGAGCGCCCCCCGACGAGCGGCCCGGCGGGCAGGGCCAGGCACTGGAGGTCGGCGACCTGGCCGCCGCCCGTCACGGGAGCAGGACGAGCTTGCCCGTCGTGCGGCGGCCGGCCAGATCCTCCAGAGCCCGGCGGGCGTCCGCGAGGGGGTACTCGCCTCCGACGAGGGGACGCAGCCGGCCGGCCGCGGTGAGCTCCATGAGCTCGCGCAGCGGCGCCGTCATGCCCGGCAGGTGCAGGGAGCCGCCGAGCCAGTAACCGGTCACGGAGATGTTGCGCTGGGCCAGCAGCTCGGGGTCCACGGGAGGCAGGGGATCGCCGCTGGAGGATCCGTAGGTGACCAGGCGGCCGAAGGGGGCGAGCGCGTCCAGGGCGGCCTCGAAGACCCCTCCGCCGACCGCGTCGAGCACGACGTCGGCCTGGCGTCCCTCGCCCGCCTCGACGATCCGCTCGGCGTAGCCGTCGGCGGTGCCGTCCACGGCCGCGTCCGCGCCCATTCCCAGGACCAGGTCGCGCTTCTCGGGGGTGGAGGCGGTGCCGATGACGCGGCCCGCGCCGAACTCGCGGGCGAGCTGCACGGCCAGATGGCCGACGCCGCCGGCCGCCGCGTTGACGACGACGGTCTCGCCGGGGCTCAGCCGGGCCGCCGTGCGGAGCAGGTGCCAGGCCGACAGCCCCTGGACGAGCAGCGCCAACGCCTGCCCGGGCGCCAGGTCGTCCGGCACCTCCACGGGGTCGGTGACGAGCGCCTTGGAGGCGTACGCGTCGGTGGCCAGCCCCATCACGCGGCGCCCGTCGGCGGTCCGGCCGATCACCTCGGAGCCGGGCACGAAGGGGGTCGTGGTCGACCCGTAGCTGCCCTCGATGCGCTTGATGTCGGCGAAGTTGATCCCGGCCGCCTCGACGTCCACGAGGGTCTGGCTCGGGCCGGGCACGGGGTCGGGGATCTCCGCCAGGGCGAGGACGTCGGGGCCGCCCAGCCGGGTCGCTTGGATGACTCGCATGTCATCGAGGTTATGACCCGTCACTTCGCGTCCTGAGGCCGGGGCGCGTCCACCGTTCCATGGCGGGTTTCCGTAACGAACGCGGAGGGGTGCCGCAATGGTGGCGAGCCGGGAGGAGTCATAGCTTCAGCGGGTGTTCAGAACCACGCTGGCCGCGATCTGGCTCGCCCTGCTCCCCCACACCCCGGCCTCGGTCCCCGCGTCGGTCCCCGCCTCGGTCGACGCCTACGTCGAGCAGTACCGCGCGGCCACCGGACTTCCGGGAGTCGAGGTGGCGATCACGCACGGGGACAAGGTCGTCCACGTCGCCGGGTACGGCCGGACCGCCACCGGCGAGCCCGTCACGGGCGACACCCCCATGGCGATGGCCTCGGTCAGCAAGTCCTTCACCGCCCTGGCCGTCATGCAGCTGACCGAGAAGGGGAAGGTCGCACTCGACCAGCCGGTGCGCCGCTACCTGCCCGAGTTCACGATGGCCGACCCGCGGGCCGCGAGGATCACCGTACGGCAGTTGCTCGACCAGACCTCGGGCATGGCCGACTCGGCCTTCCACGAGAAGAGCCTGCCCCAGCCGGAGACGCTCCAGGGCGCCGTCGCCCGGCTCAGGACGGCGAGGCTCGCCACGGACCCCGGGACCGCCTTCAGCTACCACAACACCAACTACCAGGTCGCCGCCCGGCTCGTCGAAGTGGTCAGCGGCCGGCCGTTCGCCTCCTACCTCGACACGTACGTCTTCGAGCCTCTCGGCATGCGCCACAGCAGGACGTTCGACACCGACCGTGACCTGCCCGGCAGTGCCCGCGGCCACCTGTACGTCCTCGGCCGGGCCGTCGCCCTGCCGGAACCTCCCGGGTTCGGCAACGGCTCCGGAGGCATCGTCAGCACCGCCGCCGACATGGCCAGGTGGCTGATCGCGCAGAACACCGGCATCCTGTCCCCGGAGAGCGTCAAGGAGATGCGCACCCCCTCCGAACGGAGCGAGGGCTACGCCCTCGGCTGGATGGTCGACAAGACCGAACGCGGCACACCCGTGCTCGAACACGGCGGCGACCTGTTCACCTCCACCGCCCACCAGCTGCTGATCCCCGGCTCCGGCTACGGCGTCGCCGTCATGGCCAACACCGGCATGGTCTTCTCCGACGCGCACATCCTCATGAAGGGCCTGGTCGCCATCATCGAGGGCGGGAGCCCGCCGCCGCCGTCCGGGCAGCCCACGTTCCCCACCGACGTGCTGTTCGCCCTGCTGACGCTGGTGACCATCGGGCTGGCGGTGCGGGGCACGGCACGCGCCCGGCGGTGGGCCGCACGCGGGAGCGGCCGGCGGCTGTGGCGGCTGGTGCCGTACCTGGTTCCGCTCGCGTTGTGCGCGACGGTCGCCCCGATCCATCGCGTGCTGGCACACGGCCGCGACGCCATGTGGATCCAGCTCGCCTACCTCTACCCGACGTTCATGGTGTGGCTGGTGACGGCTGCGGCCGCGGGCGTGGCGGTGGTGGCCGCCCGTCTGTGGGGCACGGCACGGGAAGGGGGCGTCAGGAGACGGCAGCGCTCATGACGACGCGGGGCGCCACCTCGATGCCCAGCTCACGCTCGTGCTCCACCAGCGCCCGCAGCTCCGGCCCCCACTCCCTCTCGGGCAGCACGGCGAAGCCGTGCCGCTCGTACCAGGGGGCGTTCCACGGCACGTCACGGAACGTCGTCAGCGTCACCGCGGGCACGCCGCAGGCCAGCGCGTGGTCGCGTACGGCAGCGACCAGCCGCCCGCCGATGCCCCGCCGCATGCGCGAGGGGCGCACGGCGAGTTGTTCCAGGTGCAGGTTGCCGTCCACCTGGCCCATCAGCGCGAACCCGTCCGGAGGATCGCCCTCGACCAGCACCGCCGAGGGGTCCGCGACCTCCTCGACCTGCGTGGTCCCCGGCGGGAACGTGATCCCCACCTGCTCGAACATCGCGTCCGCGGCCAGCTCTATCGCCACCAGACCGGGCAGATCCCCGGCGTCGGCCCATCGCACCATGGCGACACGGTCTCATGTTCGGGCCGGACGGCGCCTCTGTATTAGGGTCAGACGGTGTGGCTCGGCGGTGCGGCGCCGGGGCCCCTTCCGCACCACGTGCCCACTCGCCTGCTCGCAGGCGGTGGGCACGCCGTGTCTCGGGAAGCGCCTCAGAAGTCCTCGGCAAGCGCCTCAGAGGTTCTCAGGAAGCGCGGCCTCAGAGGTCGAGCAGCGGCTCCAGGCCCACGGTCAGGCCGGGCAGCTCCCGCACCCGGCGCACGCCGAGCAGAACGCCCGGGGTGAACGCGGACCGGCTCATCGTGTCGTGCCGGATCGTGAGGGTCTCGCCGTCGCCGCCGAGCAGCACCTCCTGGTGCGCGATGAGCCCCGCCAGCCGTACGGCGTGGACGTGGACGCCGCCCACGTCGGCGCCGCGCGCGCCGTCGAGCTCGGTGCTGGTGGCGTCGGGCATGGCGCCCAGCCCGGCCTTGGCCCGCGCCTCGGACACCAGCTCCGCGGTACGGCGGGCGGTGCCGGAAGGCGCGTCGGCCTTGTTCGGGTGGTGCAGCTCGACGATCTCGACCGACTCGAAGTGGCGGGCCGCCTGCTGCGCGAAGTGCATCATCAGCACGGCCGCGATGCCGAAGTTGGGCGCGATCAGGGCGCTGGTGCCCGGCGAGGCCGCCAGCCAGCCGCGCACGGTGTCGAGCCGGGCGGCGTCGAAGCCGGTGGTGCCGACCACCGGGTGGACGCCGTGCGCGATCGCCCACTCCAGGTTGCCCATGACCACGTCGGGATGGGTGAAGTCGACCACCACCTCGGCGCCCTCCAGGCCCTGGATGGGGTCGTCCCTGTCGAGCGCGGCCACCAGCTGCATGTCGGGAGCCGCCTCGACCGCCTTGCACACCTCGACGCCGACACGACCGCGGGCGCCGAGCACACCTACCTTGATCACACGGTCAACCCTATACGGCCGGTCCGCGCGGGCCACAGGAGGACCCGCGCGGGGGCTTCACGCGTGCGCCGTCAGGCGATGGCGAAGGAGAAGTCCTTGTCGCCGTACGGGCCGATCACGGCGAGCGTGAGCGGCCGGGTCAGGACGTCGGCGGCCACCTCGGCGATCTCGTCCGGCGTGACCGCGTCGATGCGCGCCAGCACCTCGTCCACCGACAGCAGCTCGTCGTAGACCAGCTCGTTCTTGCCGATCCGCGACATGCGCGAGCCGGTGTCCTCCAGGCCGAGGACCAGCCCGCCGCGCATCTGGCCCTTGCCGCGCACGATCTCGTCGGCGGCCAGCCCGTCGGAGACCACGCGGGCCACCTCGTCCCGGCAGATCTTCAGCACATCGTCGATCTTGGACGGGAGGCAGCCGACGTAGATGCCGAACTGCCCGGTGTCGGCGTAGGCCGAGGTGTAGCTGTAGGCGGAGTAGGCCAGGCCGCGCTTCTCCCGGATCTCCTGGAAGAGCCGGGACGACATGCCGCCGCCGAGCGCGGCGTTGAGCACGCCGAGCGCGAAGCGCCGGTCGTCGGTGCGGGCCATGCCCGTGGTGCCGAGCACCAGGTTGGCCTGCTCGGTCGGGCGGTCGAGCACGGTGACCCTGGAGTGGGTCTCGGCGCCCGGGCCGCTCGTGCGCGGCTGGTCGCAGTCGAGGGCCCCGCCGAGGGCGCCCGCCCGCTCGTACGCCCGCGCGACCAGCTCCACGACCTCCTCGTGCCGGACGTTGCCGGCGACCGAGACGACCGTGCGGCGCGGTTCGTAGTAGCGGCGGTAGTACTCGGCGATGCCGTCACGGCCCAGCGCGTTGATCGACTCGACCGTGCCGAGGATGGGCCGCCCGATCGGCGAGTCGCCGTACAGCGCCGCCGCGAACTGCTCGTGCACGACGTCGGACGGGTCGTCGTCGTGCATGGCGATCTCCTCGAGGATCACGCCCCGCTCGGACTCCACGTCGTCCTCGGTGATCAGCGAGCTGGTCACCACGTCGGCGAGCACGTCGACCGCGACGGCCAGGTCCTCGTCGAGCACCCGCGCGTAGTAGCAGGTGTACTCCTTGGCGGTGAAGGCGTTGATCTCGCCGCCGATGCCCTCGATGGAGGCCGAGATCTCCATCGCGTCACGCGTGGGGGTGCCCTTGAACAGCAGGTGTTCGAGGAAGTGGGTGGCCCCCATGTGCTCGGGGGCCTCGTCCCGGGAACCGATGCCGACCCACATGCCGACCGCGACGCTGCGCACGGTCGGCATGGTCTCGGTCACCACGCGCAGTCCGCCGGGGAGCACGGTCCGCCTGACCACCCCGGCCCCTTCACGGCCGGGGTGCAGCGTGGTGGTGAAGGTCACGAGTTGCGGTCGTCGGCGTCGTCGCGGGGGGCGCGCACCCGCGTGCGGGTGCGGCGGGGCCGCTCCTCACGGGGCTTGTCGTCGGCGGCCGGGGCCTCGTCGGCCGGGGCCTGGTCGCCCTGGCTCTCGGCCTTGACCTCCTTCTCCGCGGCCTCCTTCTCGATGACCTCGACGGGCACGAGGGAGAGCTTGCCGCGCTGGTCGATCTCGGCGATCTCCACCTGGATCTTCTCGCCGACGCTCATGACGTCCTCGACGTTCTCGATGCGCTTGCCGCCGTGCAGCTTGCGGATCTGCGAGACGTGCAGCAGGCCGTCCTTGCCGGGCATGAGCGAGACGAACGCGCCGAACGCGGCGATCTTGACGACCGTGCCCAGGTAGCGCTCGCCCACCTCGGGCATGTGCGGGTTGGCGATGGCGTTGATCGCCGAGCGGGCCGCCTCGGCGGCCGGGCCGTCGGTGGCGCCGATGTAGATCGTGCCGTCGTCCTCGATGGTGATCTCGGCGCCCGTGTCGTCCTGGATCTGGTTGATCATCTTGCCCTTCGGGCCGATGACCTCGCCGATCTTGTCGACCGGGACCTTGATGGTGATGATGCGCGGCGCGGTCGGGTTCATCTCCGCCGGGGAGTCGATCGCCTCCTGCATCACCTCGAGGATCGCCAGGCGCGCGCCCTTGGCCTGCTTCAGCGCGCCGGCCAGCACCGAGGCCGGGATGCCGTCGAGCTTGGTGTCGAGCTGGAGCGCGGTGATGACGTCCTTGGTGCCGGCGACCTTGAAGTCCATGTCGCCCATGGCGTCCTCGGCGCCGAGGATGTCGGTCAGCGTCACGTACGTGTCGCCCTCACCGATCAGGCCCATCGCGATGCCCGCGACCATCTCCCGCAGCGGCACACCGGCGTCCAGCAGCGCCATCGTGGAGGCGCAGACCGAGCCCATCGAGGTGGAGCCGTTGGAGCTGAGAGCCTCGGACACCTGCCGGATCGCGTACGGGAACTCCTCACGCGAGGGCAGGACCGGGATCAGCGCCCGCTCGGCCAGCGCGCCGTGGCCGATCTCGCGCCGCTTGGGCGAGCCCACCCGGCCGGTCTCACCGGTGGAGTAGGGCGGGAAGTTGTAGTTGTGCATGTAGCGCTTGGTCCGCTCGGGGTTGAGCGTGTCGATGACCTGCTCCATGCGCAGCATGTTCAGCGTCGTGATGCCCATGATCTGGGTCTCGCCGCGCTCGAACAGGGCCGAGCCGTGCACCCGGGGCACCACGTGGACCTCGGCCGACAGGGCCCGGATGTCCTTGGTGCCGCGGCCGTCGATGCGGACGCCCTCGTTGATGACCCGCTCGCGCATGAGCTTCTTCATCACCGAGCGGAAGGCGGCGCTGATCTCCTTCTCGCGCCCCTCGAACTCGGGCAGCAGCTTCTCGCCGGCCAGCGCCTTGACCTTCTCCAGCTCGGTCTCGCGCTCCTGCTTGGCGGCGATGGTCAGCGCGGCGGCCAGCTCGGTCTTCACCGCGTTCTCGACCGCGGCGTAGACGTCCTCCTGGTAGTCGAGGAAGACGGCGTACTCCGCGGTCTCCTTCGCGGCGACCTGCGCGATGCGCGACTGCGCCTCGCACAGCACCTTGATGAACGGCTTGGCGGCGTCGAGGCCCTGCGCGACCGTCTCCTCGGTGGGGGCGACGGCGCCCTCGGCGACCAGCTTCAGCGTGTCCTTGGTGGACTCCGCCTCGACCATCATGATGGCGACGTCGCCGTCCTCCAGCACCCGGCCGGCCACGACCATGTCGAACGTGGCCCGCTCCAGCTCGGGGTGCGTCGGGAAGGCCACCCACTGGCCGTCGATCAGCGCGACGCGGACGCCGCCGATCGGGCCGGAGAACGGCAGGCCGGCCAGCTGCGTCGACAGCGACGCGGCGTTGATGGCGACCACGTCGTACAGGTGGTCGGGGTTGAGCGCCATGACGGTGGCGACGACCTGGACCTCGTTGCGCAGGCCCTTGACGAAGGACGGGCGCAGCGGCCGGTCGATCAGGCGGCAGGTGAGGATGGCGTCCTCGGAGGGACGACCCTCACGCCGGAAGAACGAGCCGGGGATGCGGCCCGCGGCGTACATGCGCTCCTCGACGTCCACCGTGAGCGGGAAGAAGTCGAGGTTCTCCTTCGGCTGCCTGGACGCGGTCGTCGCGGACAGGACCATCGTGTCGTTGTCGAGATACGCGACGGCCGAACCCGCCGCCTGACGCGCGAGGCGCCCGGTCTCGAACCGGATCGTGCGCGAGCCGAACGTGCCGTTGTCGATGACGGCTTCTGCGGTGTGGACACCCTCCACGGGGGACCTCCTTTTGGTCGGTCGCCCGCGCCCTAATTTCTCACCGGCACCCTCGTTAGGTGCAGCGCCGGTCTTCGATCGAAGCGCCCGGTCTTGATTACCGGAAGCCACTACCGAGGACCGGCCCGCAGGCGTCGCGGGTCGCATGGTGCTGAGCGGACGCGGGGGCTGTAGTGTCTCGGATCTTCAGTTGTATATGCCGGATGCCCGCCGCCGGAGCGGCGACACACCGGCTGCACGCGGCATATGAGAAAGGGAGCGACGCGGACGCCGCTCCCTCACCATGTTATCGCCGCAGGCCGAGCCGCTCGATGAGCGACCGGTAACGCGCGATGTCGACCTTCTGCAGGTACTTCAGCAGGCGGCGGCGGCGCCCGACGAGCAGCAGCAGACCACGACGGCTGTGGTGGTCGTGCTTGTGCGTCTTCAGGTGCTCGGTCAGCTCGCTGATGCGCTTGCTGAGCAGCGCGATCTGCACCTCGGGCGACCCGGTGTCGCCGTCGGCCGTCGCGTACTCGGCGATGATGGTCTTCTTGGCAGCGGTGTCGAGGGACACGGCTCTCCTTCGAATCTACGGGCACGCCTGGTGAACAGGAAAGCGTGCGACCGTGCGTGCCTACAGTCGCCGCAGCGAAGGCCTACAGGGCAGCGCGCTGCGGCGCCGTCACAGAGCCGACATGCAAGAGTACCACCAGGTGTGGAGTCCTCGCGTACCCCTCGTCACTCCCCGTGCGTGGTCAGGCGGCGGGTCTCGGCGACGTCGTCGTTGATCTGCTCGATCAGCGCCTCTATCGAGTCGAACCGGGTGTTGCCGCGCAGCCGGGCCGCGAACTCCACCGCGACGTGCACGCCGTACAGCTCCAGGTCGTCACGGTCGAGCGCGTACGCCTCGACCGTGCGCGGCACGCCCTCGAACGTCGGATTGGTGCCGACCGAGATCGCGGCGGGCCAGCGCTCACCCGCGTAGACGACCGGCAGGTTGGCGACGGGCACGCACTCCAGCCACCCCGCGTAGACCCCGTCGGCCGGGATGGCGGTGTGCGGCGGCGTCTCGACGTTGGCCGTGGGAAAGCCGAGCTGGCGCCCGCGCTGATAGCCGCGCACCACCACGCCCTCGACCCGGTGCGGGCGGCCCAGCTGCGCGGCGGCGCCCTCGACGTCGCCCACCGCCAGCCGCTCCCGGACCCCGGCGCTGGAGACCCCGGCGAGCAGCGCAACGGCCTCGACCGTGAAGTCGTGCTTGTCCCCCAGCGCACGCAGCGCCTCGGCGTCGCCGGCCGCCCGGTGACCGAACGTGAAGTCCTCGCCCACCACGACCGTCGCCGCGCGCAGCCGGTCGGCCAGCACGGACTCGGCGAAGTCGCCGGCGCTCGTGCGCGACAGCTCCAGCGTGAAGTCCAGCACGCACACCTCGTCCACGCCCAGCGCGGTCAGCAGCTCCGCCCGGCGCCGCGGCGAGGTCAGCCGCGGCGTCCACGAGCCCGGCACCACGACGTCGTCCGGGTGCGGCTCGAACGTGACGGCCACGCAGCGGGCCCCCTGCTCGCGGGCGGCGGCGACGGCCCGCTCGATCACCCGCAGGTGGCCGCGATGAACCCCGTCGAAGACGCCGATCGCGACCACGGACCTCTCCGAACCCTGCACACCGGCCCCATTCGCTCGTGGCGGATCACTCCTCCCCAAGCCTGCCATGCGCCCGGGCCTCCGCTCCAATCGAGGGGTCGATCGAGGGCGGTAGCATCGGTCGCACCATGGCTCGATACGCGCTCCTGATCCTGCCCTCCCACAACCGCGTCTACGGCGAGAGCTCCGTCCGGCTCACCCGGGCCGAGCTGACCGTCTTCAGCGAGCGGGCGCTGAGCGGCACGGTGACCGGCATCGACGAGACGCGCATCGGCGGCCTGCCCTACGTCACGTTCGAGACGCCGCGGCCGCTGGACGGCGACGACGTCGCCCTGCTGTCCAACCTCTCCTCCGTCTACGCCCTGTTCGCGGTCGAGGGGGAGCTGCTGCGCCCGCTCGACATGCGGCCGCTCGACCGACTGAGCAGCGACCTCATCACGATCCTGAAGTACGCGGGCAAGACCAACGAGCACTTCACCAAGCTGCTGCTCAACGTGACCGTGCTGGCCTCCGACTTCCCGCTCGGCGGCAAGCTGTCCGTGTTCGACCCGATGTGCGGGCGCGGCACGACGCTCAACCAGGCGCTCATGTACGGCTACGACGCCTACGGTGTCGACGTGGACGGCAAGGACGTCGAGGCCTACACCGGCTTCATCAAGACGTGGCTGCGCAACAAGCGGCTCAAGCACACGGCCGAGACCGTGCCGGTGCGCCGCGAGCGGGCGCTGGTCGGGCGGCGGCTCAACGTCGAGTTCGCGCTGTCGAAGGAGGCGTACAAGGCGGGCGACACGCAGCGCGTCTCCGTGGTCAACGCCGACACCCTGCGCGGCCGGGAGTTCTTCAAGCCCCGCTCGTTCGACGTGATCGTGACCGACGCCCCGTACGGCGTGCAGCACGGCAGCCACGGCGGCCGGGCCGGCAAGGGGCTGTCGCGCAGCCCGCTGGAGCTGATCGCCAAGGCGGTGCCCGTGTGGGCGGAGCTGCTGCGGCCCGGCGGGGCGCTGGGCCTCTCGTGGAACACCTACGGCGGCGGCCGGGACGAGCTGGCCGCGATCCTCGCCTCGGCGGGGCTGGAGGTGGCCGCCCTGCCCGACTTCGAGCACTGGGTGGACCAGGCCATCGTGCGCGACCTGGTGGTGGCCCGCAAGCCGTAGCCCGGCCCACCCGTGGGCGGCTAGGAGGCGAAGACCGCGAGGGGGCGGGCCGTGCGGCCCTGCTCCTCCACCAGCGCCAGCAGCTCCCCCTCGGGGCCGAACACCCCGATCGGTCCCGCGCCGAGCCCGGCGGCGGGCAGCCGCCCGCCGTGCCGCACCAGGGTCGCCTGCTCCGCCGTCACGTCGCGCCGGGGGAAGGCCGCCGCGACCGCCTCGCCGATGGGCAGGACGACGCACTCCTGCGCCAGCTCGTCCAGGGTGCGCGCCACCGACAGGTCGTACGGGCCGACCCGGGTGCGGCGCAGCCGCGTCAGGTGGCCGCCGACGCCCAGCCCAGCCCCCAGGTCACGGGCCAGGGCCCGGATGTAGGTGCCGCTGGAGCAGGTGACGACCGCGTCCACGTCCACCACGTCGTCGTGGGCGCGCACGTCGAGCACCTCGAAGCCGTACACGGTGACCGGGCGGGCGGCCAGCTCCACCTCCTCGCCGGCGCGGGCCCGCTTGTAGGCGCGCCGCCCGTCCACCTTGATCGCGCTGACCTGCGGCGGGATCTGCATGATCGCGCCGGTGAGCGCGGCCACGCCCTTGTGGACCTCCGCCGGGGTGACGCCGGCGGCCGAGGCCGTGGCGGTCACCTCGCCCTCGGCGTCGTCGGTGTTGGTCGAGACGCCGAGCCGCATGGTGGCCGTGTAGACCTTCTCGGTGAGCGCCAGGTGGCCGAGCAGGCGGGTCGCCTTCTCCACGCCCACCACCAGCACGCCCGTCGCCATGGGGTCGAGCGTGCCCGCGTGGCCGACCCGACGCGTGCCCGCGAGGCGGCGCATCCGGGCCACGACGTCGTGCGACGTCCAGTCGGCGGGCTTGTCGACGATGATCAGGCCACTCTCGGCCATTCAGACCTTCCTCAGGAGCTCGCGGAACCTCGCCATGGTCTCCTCGACACCGTCGTGCGAGGTGAAGCCGGCGGCGTTGTGGTGGCCGCCGCCGCCCATCGCCGTGCACACCGCCCCGACGTCGACCGCCCCTTTCGAGCGGGTCGACACCTGCCAGGCGCCCTCGTCGTCCTGCTTGCAGACGACCGCCACCTCCGCCTCGTCGGCGCGGCGCACGATGTCGATGACGCCCTCCAGCTCGGTGTACGGCAGGCCGTACGCCGCCCGGTCCACCCGGGTCACGTACGTCCACACCAGCCCGTCCTCCAGCCTCACCCGGTCGAGCGCGGCGGCGAGCACCTTGAGGTAGCCGAACGGTGACCGGTCCCACAGCTCCCGGGCGATCTCGTCGGTGCGCAGCCCGGTGGCCACGAGCCGCGCGGCCATCTCGTGGACGGCGGGCGAGGTCGAGGAGTGACGGAAGGAGCCGGTGTCGGTCACCAGCCCCGCGTACAGGCAGGTGGCGATGTCACGGTCCAGGGCGCCGCCCAGGCGGTAGATGAGCTGCTCGGCGATCATGGCCGTGGCCGCGGCCCTCGGGGCGATGAGGCCGAGCGTGCCGAACCCCTGGCACGACGGGTGGTGGTCCACCACGATGAGCTCACGGGCGGCCGCGGCGTTCGCGCCGAGCAGGCCGAGCCGGCCGGCCGACGCCGAGTCGAAGGCGATCATCAGCTCGGGCGCGGCCGGGTAGTCCTGGGGCGGGCTCAGCATCTCCTGGCCCGGCAGGAACGCGAGCAGGCGCGGCACCACGAACCTGCGGTCACCGAACGACGCGACGACCCGCTTGCCCAGCGAGCGCAGCACGAAGGCGGTGGCCAGCATCGAGCCGAGCGCGTCGCCGTCGGGCGACACGTGGCAGGCCAACGCGATCTCGTCGGCCTGCGCGATCAGCTCGACCGCCCGTTCCCACGCCGCCTCGGGCACAGCCTCACCCACGGGGTCGCCCCCCAGCGGATGACCGCCCGGCGAGTCTCCACCACCCGCCGGACCACCACCTGCCACGGCGCCACCCGCCACGATGTCACTCACCGCGATGTCGCCCACCGCGGCGCCGATCGGCGGCCCGCCGCCCGCCGCCGTGCCGGCTCTCGAAGGGGGCGCCGCTCCGTCTCGGGCCGCACCGTCTCGGGCCGCACCGTCTCGGGCCGCACCGTCTCGGGCCGCTCCGTCCTGGACGGAGGGACTGCCGGGCGCGGGCGGGACGGGTGGGGGGTCGAGGCGGTCGGCGCGGGCCGGGAGACTCGGTGGCGGTGTCGAGCCGGAAAGCTCTCCGCGGTCGGGGGGCTCCGTGCGGGCCGGGGCCTCCACGCGTTCGGAAGGCTCCGTACGGGCGTGCACGTCGGGCCTCACGGCGCCGGGTGTCCCGCCTGGTCGTCCTCCTCCTCATCGGCCTTCTTGTAGGGGTCGGCCTCGCCCGCGTAGGCGGCCCCCTCGGCCTTGCGCGCCACCTCGGCGTCCTTCGCCCGGGCCGCGTTGATGAGGCTGTCGAGCTGCCGCGCGCTGTCGGGCAGCGGGTCGTGCTTGAACGTCAGCGTCGGGGTGAACCGCACGCCCGTCTGCCGGCCCACCTCGGACCGGATGATGCCCTTGGCGCTCTCCAGGGCGGCGGCGCTGTCGGCACGCTCGGCGTCGGAGCCGAACACCGTGTAGAACACCGTGGCCTCGCGCAGGTCAGCGGTGATGCGCGTGTCGGTCACGGTGACGAAGCCCAGGCGCGGGTCCTTGATCCGCCGCTCCAGCATCTCGGCGACGATCTGCTGGATGCGGTCGGCGAGCTTGCGCGCTCGCGCTGCGTCCACCATGTTCGCTCCCCCTCACGCACGACGCCCGTCGTGCAGTCGATCAGTCTTCGTCGTTGTAGAGCCGTTGCCGGGCCGACAACAGCTCGATCTCAGGCCGGAACGCCACCAGCCGCTCGCAGGCGTCCATCACCTCTTTGCAGTTGCCCGCCGAGGCGGAGACCACCGCGATGCCGACCTCCGCCCGCCGGTGCAGGTCGAGATGGCCGGTCTCGGCCACGGCCACACCGGGAAAGCGTCGTAGCACCTCGGCGACCAGGGGACGCACGACGGAGCGCTTCTGCTTCAGCGAGTGGACGTCGCCGAGCAGGATGTCCAGGGTAAGAGCACCCACATACATCGTTTGCCACCACCGCTTGTGCTGGTGAGTGAAGCGCACGCCGGGCCTGCTGCGGTGGGGACCAGGCCCGGGCGTGCGAGAGGCGGGGGGGGGGGGGGGGGCCCCGCCCCCCCCCCCCCGGGGGCGCCCGCCGGGGGCGCCCCCCCCCCCACCAG
>NZ_JBFAIA010000184.1:0-16791 GCF_040654455.1 Nonomuraea sp. NPDC050691 | reverse complement strand
GGGCCCGCCGGGGCGTGGCGGGGGGGGGGGGCCGGGGCTGGGGCGCCGGCCCCGGGCCGGGGCGGCGCGCCGGGCGAGGGCGGCGGCGCCCCAGGTGCCGCCCAGGGCGGGCAGCCACCGGGCCGCCTCCCGTCCCGCCGCCGACGTGCCGCGCGCGCCGCGCACGCCGGGGGCCGGGTCCACGAGCACGAGCCCGGCCACGCGCAGCGGATGCAGCCGGGCGAACGCCTCCGCGTGCCAGGCGGCCTGCCCGTGGGCGACGACGGTGACGCGTCCGGGATGCGCGGGGGCGAGCGCGGCCAGCCGGGCCGCCTCGCCGTACAGGGTGGGCGGCGAGCCGGGCCCCCACGGGGTGAGGGGAACGGGCGCGTCCGCGCCGAGGCCGGGGCGGTCGAAGCGGATCACCCGGTGCCCGCGCGCCAGCGCCCACGTCAGCCGGTCCCATGGCAGCCAGGCCCCGCCGAGGCCGCCGGTGAGGATCACGGCGGGCCCGGTCCCGTGCCGCGCCACGCGGGGCGCCACGCCGGGGCGCGCCGGCTCTGGGCGTACGAGCAGCCTGAGTGCCGCGTACACGAGCCAGCAGGCCAGGAGCGCGGCCTGGAGACGCTGCACGGCCCCAGCGCCCGCCGGGAGCGCGAGGAGGCCCGGGTCCAGCCCGAGGACGGCCTGAGCCTCGGAGGGACGCGCGGAGGGCCAGGTGGACGCGGCGCCGGGGGCGAGCGCGAGAGCGGCGGACGGCGTGAGGACGGTGACGCCCGGGAGGAGCGCGGCCGTGAAGGCGGCGACGCCCGTGACGACGGCGCCCGTGAGGGCGGTGGCGCCCAGGGAGGCACCGGCGAGGAGGGCGGCGGGCCAGGTGTGCCAGCGCAGGCTCAGCAGCACCATGGCGGCCACCCCGCACGCCCCCGACGGCGCCCAGGTCACTGTGTGGAGGTAATGGGCCGGTGACCGCGCCCGGTGCGCGCACGACGGGTCGCTCAGCATCGCGCAGTCCAGGGGGAACACCCCTCCCGCGAGCGTGAGCGCGGCGAAGGCGGTCAGCGCCAGCCAGCCGGCCCCCTCACGGGATGTGCGGGGGACGAGCGCCACGCCGACCAGGCAGGCCAGGCCCGCGAGCGCGTCGGTGGCCCGGAACAGGCGCGTCCACGGCTGGTCGCGGGCGGCCAGCTCGCTCACGTAGCCGCCGGCGCCGCTCAGGGCCGGGCTGGTGAACTGCCCGGTCACCCAGGCGCTGGCGAGTACGGCGGCCACGATGAACGCAGAAGCCGCGAACACCGACAATCGTCGCTCCACGTGACGATTAGAACACTTAGCGTACCGGACGCTGTGGGCCGCCCCCAAGCGGCGCGGTTCAGAGGAGCGTGGTTCAGAGGCCCGGGGCGCCCCAGACCGGGAACCAGCGGCTGAGATCGGGCTCCAGCGGGAGCTCGTCCGCGAGCACGCCCCGCGCCTGGAGTTCGAGCGCGTTGTCGCGCCGCCGGCCGGGCAGGGGCGCGAACGGGTAGAACGTGCCGCGCTTGTACAGGTACACGATCGACAGCCGCCGGCCGTCCTCCTCCGCGAGCGACACGAGCGAGCACAGCAGCGACGGGCCGAACCCGGCGCCCTCCAGCGTCGAGTTGACCGCGTGCAGCTCCGTCACCAGGTCGCCCACGGCCTCGGGCGGGCGCCGGACCAGCAGCCACGTGTAGCCGTAGTCGTCGTCCGACTCCTCGACGCGGTCGCCGAGCAACGCCTTGGCGTCGCGTTCGGCGTCCGCGAAAGCGCCGCCCTCCGCCGCCCGGAAGGCGACCGACCCCATCCCGGCCGGCGTCAGGCCGGTGGCCGCCTCCAGGGTCACCAGGGCGGACGGCAGCGCGAACAGCGCGTCGAGGTTCGGCTTCACCGGTTTCGAACGGCCGAGGAGCGCGTCCAGCCAGCCCACGCTCATCCCCTCCCGAGCTGGGCGGAGATGTCCGAGAGTTGCCGCAGCCGGCGCTCGAGCGGCGGGTGCGTGGAGAACAGGTTCGCCAGCGTGGCACCGGGCGCCGCGGCCGGGGCGAAGTAGAAGGCGTTGAACGGCTCGGCCTCCCGCAGGTCGCGGGTCGGGATCCGGGCCATCTCGCCGCTGATCTTGACCAGCGCGGCGGCGAGCTCCGAGGGCCGCTGCGTGAGCAGGGCGCCGGCCCGGTCCGCGGACAGCTCGCGGTAACGCGACAGGGCCCGGGTGAGCAGGAAGCTCACCGCGTACACGACGACCGAGGCCAGCATGATGATGAGCCCGACGGGCAGGCCGCCCTGCCCGTCGGAGCGGCGCGCGCCCAGCCCGCTGTAGAGGGCGAAGCGCGTCATGAGACCCGCGACGACGCCGAGGAACGAGGCGATCGTCATGACGGCGACGTCGCGGTGGGCGACGTGCGAGAGCTCGTGGGCCAGCACCCCCTCGAGCTCCCGCGCGTCCAGGCGGCGGAGAATGCCCGTCGTCACGCAGACGACGGCGTGCTTCTGGTCGCGGCCGGTGGCGAACGCGTTGGGGACGTCGGAGTCCGCGATGGCCACCCGCGGCTTGGGCATGTCCGCCATGGCGCACAAGCGATCGATCAGCCCGTGCAGTTCGGGAGCCTCCTGCGGCGACACCTCGCGCCCGCCCATCCCGTACAACGCGATGCGGTCGGACAGGAAGTACTGCACCAGCAGCAGACCCCCGGCGATCAGCAGCACCGTCAGCGCCCGTACCCCCAGAGCGACGAGGGCGCCGACGAACACCACGTAGAGCAGCCCGAGCAGGAACATCGTCACGACCATGCGAGTGGTCAGACCGCGGTCGGGCGCGAACCGCGTGCGCACGGCTCAGCCCGGGATCAGGCCCTGGTCGCCCAGCATCTCCCGGACCTCCTCGATCGAGGCGTCCGCGGGGGGAAGGATCAGCTCTGACGGCTCAAGGCTGTCGTCGGGCAGCGCCATGCCCACCTGGCGCACCTTGTCGAGGAGCGCGTGGAGCTTGTCGCGGAAGATCACCTCGTCGCCGACCTCGATCGCCGACTCGAGCTCGCCGTCCAGCTCGTTGAGCACGGCGATGTCCTTGGGCGAGATCTCGACCTGGCCCTCACCCATGATTCTGACGATCATGCGCCCTCCCCCGGCTGACGCAGCTGCTGGGTGTGCTGCTGCGGCTGGGCCTGCTGCTGAGGCTGGGGCTGCGCCTGCTGCTGCGGGCCGCCCTGCTCGATCGCGCTCTGCGGCGCGGGCCCCTGGCCGAGCTCGGCCTTCATGCGGGCCAGCTCCAGCTCGACGTCCATGCCGCCGCCCATGCGGTCGAGCTCGGCCTGGATGTCGTCGCCGCGGGTGCCGCTGTAGTCGTCGAGCGCGCCGCTGGCCAGCAGCTCGTCGATGGCGCCGGCGCGGGCCTGCATCTGCGCGGTCTTGTCCTCGGCCCGCTGGATGGCCAGGCCGACGTCGCCCATCTCCTCGGAGATGCCGGAGAACGCCTCGTTGATGCGCGTCTGCGCCTCGGCGGCGGTGTAGGTCGCCTTGATGGTCTCCTTCTTCGTGCGGAAGGAGTCGACCTTGGCCTGCAGCCGCTGGGAGGCCAGCGTGAGCTTCTCCTCCTCGGCCTGCAGGTTGTCGTGCTGAACCTTCAGGTCGGCCATCTGGGTCTGCAGGCCGGCCCGGCGCTCCAGGGCGGTGCGCGCCAGGTCCTCGCGGCCGACGGACAGCGCCTTGCGGCCCTGCTCCTCATATCGCCTGGCCTGCTGCTCGAGGCCGTTGATCTGCAGCTCGACCCGCTTGCGGGAGGTGGCGACGTCGGCCACGCCTCTGCGCACCTTCTGCAGCAGCTCAAGTTGCCGCTGGTAGGAGTAGTCGAGGGTCTCGCGTGGATCCTCCATCTTGTCCAGGGCCTTGTTGGCCTTGGACTTGAAGATCATCGAAAGTCTCTTCATCACGCTCATGCGCGTCGGCCGTCCCCTTCTTAGGTCGTGCTGGTGGTCACCCAGTGCAGCGCAGCCGCCCTGGGATTACCCTACGCATAACGCACGAGGGCGTCACTAAGTTGCAGTCCAGGTAGGGTTGACGTCGTGTTGCGACGCCGTTCCCAAACCTCCGTGGACGACACTCCCGTCCCCGTTGACGATCCTAAGCCTCAGGGCAAGGGTCGTCCCACACCCAAGCGCCGAGACGCCGAAGGCAGGCGGCGCCAGCCGGTCAGCGCTCCGAAGGACCGCAAGGAGGCCTACCGGCAGATGCGGGCCAAGCAGGCCGCGGAGCGAGAGCGCGCCCGCAAGGGCATGCTCGCGGGAGACGAACGCTACCTCCCGGCGCGCGACAAGGGCCCGGCCCGCAAGTTCGCCCGCGACTGGGTCGACTCGCGGCGGCTGCCGAGCCAGTACTTCCTGCCGTTCTCCCTGGTGATCCTGCTGGCGACGTGGATCCCGTGGCCGCCCGACATCCGGGGCCTGGTGCTCGGCTACGTCATCACGATCGGCTGGCCGATCATGATGATCGGCGTCGTGGCCACCTCGGTCTACGTGGCCTGGAAGGTCAAGAAGGTCGGGGCGGAGAAGCTGCCGAACGAGAGCATGCGCGGCGTCGGGTTCTACGCGGCCATGCGCGCCCTGCAGATCCGCAAGCTCCGCTTCCCGCCGCCCACCGTGGCGCCGGGCGGCAAGCCGGTCGCGCCCAAGAAGTAGGGCCGACCCGGCAGAGGCAGGGCTGACGCGGCGCGCCACGTGAGGATGCGCGCGCCGCAGGTGCCTGTCCGGGCTGCTCCCACGCGAGCGTGCCGTCCACTTCCGGACGAGCTGCTCACACGAGCATGCCGTCCACTTCCGGACGAGCTACTTCCACACGAGCGCGCCGTTGACGACGCGCGGCCGCCGTTCTCCCAGCCGGCCCCGCTCCAGGCCGTCGGCCGCGGCCTTCAGCAGCCCGTAGTACGACCTGACCTTCAGGCCGCCGGGCCGGGCCGACCGGTACTCGTCGCCGATCTCGTAGACGGACCCGGAATCCTCGCCGGAGACCAGCAGGATGCCCTCCACGTGGCCCCCGACCGGGATCAGCTTGTCGTCCCAGTTCTCCCTCGGCAGGATCCCGCCGCCGTCGCGGCAGTACTCCCGCCACAGGGCGCGGATCTGCCGTACGCGGAACAGCCGCTCGCCGAGGAACCCGAAACGCCCCGCCCCGTCGTGACGCAGGAGAGAAGCGCGCAGGGCGTCGGGGAACTCCACGCCCATGCGCGCCTCCGCGAGCGCGACCTCCCTGGGTCTGCCCGGGACGCCGAGCGTCGCGTACGTCCGCGGCGCGTTCCGCTTCAGCCATCGCTCGATGCGCCGCCACTGGCGGTTGACGGCACGCCGTACGCGCGGGTCGATCGGCCGCACCACCGGAGGGCCCGGCCGGGGACGGCAGACCAGGTCCGACGGAGCGATGAGCCGCGGGCTCGGGGACGCGTCAGCGGGGGTCTCGGCCGGTGAGGTCGCGGTGATGGGGGTCGCGTCCGGGGCCGTGTTGCCGGCGCGCACCCTCTCGCGGCCCATGACGGTCTCGGGGGCCGCTCCGCTCCCGCCTCCCGTGGCGGCGGGCCCCACGAGCGCGGCGGCGACCACGAGCGCCACCGCCGCGACGGCTCCGGTGCCGAGCAGGAGCGGCGTGCCTCTCCCCGACCTTCGCGGCCGGCGGGCCTCGGGCGTCGCCCCGGCATGATCAGGCGCCTGACCAGGGGATTCCTGGCGCGCCCGGCGGCGCAGCCGTACGGCGATCGCGGTCAGGATCGCCGCCGTCAGCGCCGTCCGTACGAGCTTCAGCACGTCGCGCACCCTATCCCGAATCAGGTCACATCACGTGACGGCCTAGGGTCGAGGGCATGAAATTCCGTCACCTCGGCCGCAGCGGTCTCAAGGTCAGCGAGATCAGCTACGGCAACTGGCTCACCCACGGCTCCCAGGTCGAGGAAGAGGCCGCCAAGCAGTGCGTGCAGGCCGCCCTCGACGAGGGCATCACCACGTTCGACACCGCCGACGTCTACGCCGGCACCAAGGCCGAGGAGGTCCTCGGCCGGGCACTGAAGGGCGTGCGCCGGGAGTCGCTGGAGATCTTCACCAAGGTCTACTGGCCCACCGGACCCGGTCAGAACGACCGGGGCCTGTCCCGCAAGCACATCACCGAGTCGATCAACGGGTCCCTGCGCCGCCTCCAGACCGACTACGTCGACCTCTACCAGGCGCACCGCTTCGACTTCGAGACGCCGCTCGAAGAGACCATGAAGACGTTCGACGACCTCGTACGGCAGGGCAAGGTCCTCTACATCGGCGTCAGCGAGTGGAGCGCCGACCAGATCGCCCAGGCGCTGAAGATCGCCGACGAGATGGGCTTCGACCGGATCGTGTCCAACCAGCCGCAGTACTCCGCGCTGTGGCGGGTCATCGAGGGCGAGGTCGTGCCGCTGTGCGAGCGGGAGGGCATCGGCCAGATCGTCTGGTCGCCGATCGCGCAGGGCGTGCTCACCGGCAAGTACCTGCCCGGTCAGCAGCCGCCGGAGGGCTCCCGCGCCACCGACCCGAGCGGCAGCGGCATGATCGCCCGGTTCATGAACGACGACGTGCTCTCCCGCGTCCAGGACCTCAAGCCGGTCGCGGCCGACCTCGGGCTCAGCATGGCGCAGCTCGCCGTCGCGTGGGTGCTGCAGAACCCGAACGTGTCCAGCGCGATCATCGGCGCCTCCCGGCCCGAGCAGGTGCGCGACAACGTCAAGGCGGCGGGCGTCAAGCTCGACGCCGAGGTGCTCAAGCGGATCGACGACGTCCTCGGTGACGTGGTCGAGCGCGACCCGGGCAAGACCGCCAGCCCCGCCAAGCGCCCCTGACCGAGAGGCCGGGTTCTCCGGCTGGCTGCGAGGCCCCCGGAGAGCGTGTGAGGGTCCCCGGGACCCTGTGAGGTCCCCATGAGGGGCCCCGGCAAGAGGAGACCCCTTGAGCCCGTGACCGCGGCTCAAGGGGTCTCGCCTCTCAACAGGCCTTCCGTGGTCGGTCACGAGGCCCAGGGGCTGATCGGTCGCCCGTCATCTCACCGGTCGTCAGTGGTCAGTCGTCTCGTCAGCCGTCTTGTCAGTCGTCCGTCGTTTCGTCATATGGATGCCGGGCCTCACTCGGCGCGCAAGGACAGGCCCTGGTATTCGACACGGTCCTCGTCGAGCAGGGCGACCTGCTCGACACCGGATTCGAGCAGGTCACGCCAGTTCTCGCCGAGCCAGGACTCCGCGTCGGCCTGGCTGGGGAACACCTCTCGCGGCAACGGGCGGTCTGTCACCTCACCGCCATGCGCGTTCTCGTAACGCCACCGCCATGTCATGCCATACGCTCCTTTTCCGCGGGTTCGCCGGCGCACCCTCCGGCGGCACTGGCACCCTACTCCCGCGCCCCGGCACGGGGCCTCACGCCGCACACACCGTCCTCGCGTCCCGGTCGCCCGGCCCGGGCGGCCCTCCAGGCGCTGACACCCGGTCGCGGGCCCTGGGACGACAACCGGGGCGGCCGGGAGCGGCCCGCGGGATGGCGACTTGGACGGCCCCGTGGGGCGGCAGGCTGAGCGGCCCGTGGGCGGCAGTTGAGGGTCCGTGAGGTGGCAGACCGGGTGCGTGGCGGGTGCGGGCGGGCCTGTGAGATGGCAGGCGGGTGCGGGCGGGCCTGTGAGATGGCAGGCGGGTGCGGGCGGGCCTGTGTGGTGGCAGGCCGGTGTGGTTCAGGGCACGGCGGGCGGGTCCAGGGTGCCTCGGTGTGCCGGGCGCGTACGCTCGGCGCGGTGAAGGTCTTTCTCCCCGGTACGGCGGGCGGCGCGGGCTGGCCGGAGCCGGGCTGCCGCTGCGCCTCCTGCCGCCGCCTGCCCGCCGGGCATCGCCGGCCGTTCGAGATGGTGGTGGACGGCGTCGCGCGCCTGCCGTTCCTCGCCCCGCCGCCCGGCTACCGCGCCTTCGCGGGAGGCCACGGCCTGGAGGGCCCCGACGGGACGCGTGTCCTGTACGTCCCGCCCGGCCCGTACCCGGATGACGCCGGGGAAGGACGCTGCGACCTCCTCCTGATCGACCTGCTCGACCGGCCGGAGCGGCTCGGGCTGCTGCGGCGTGCAGGGGTCGCCGACCGGGACACCCTCGTGGTGGCGGTCGGGCTCGACCATCGGGCGCGCTCCGAGGAGGAGCTGGCCAGGCGGCTGTCCCTGTGGGGCGCGCACGCCGTCCCGGACGGCACGACACTCGACACGGCCTCCCCCACGGCGCTCACCTCTGGCCGGCGACTGCCCGTGGAACGGCCCTGGAGGGAGCTGGTGCTGGGCGGGTCGCGTTCGGGGAAGTCGGCCGAGGCGGAGATCCGGCTGGCCGGCGAACCGTACGTCACCTATGTCGCCACGGGCCCCGGAGGCGAGGGAGACGCCGAGTGGGCGGCCCGGATCCACGCGCACCGGGAGCGCAGGCCCGCGCACTGGGCGACGCTGGAGACGACCGACCTCGCGGGGGTCGTCCGGGACGCCGGCAGCCCGCTGCTGGTGGACGGGCTCGGCACGTGGCTGGCGGCGGTGTTCGACGAGCACGGCGCCTGGGAGGGCGACCGGGAGGCGGTGTGGCGGCGATGCGACGAGCTCGTGGCCGCCTGGCGCGGCACAGGGCAGCGGATCGTGGCGGTGTCGGACGAGGTGGGCATGGGCGTGGTGCCCGCGACGCCGAGCGGACGGGCGTTCAGGGACGCCCTCGGCCGCCTCAACGAACGCCTGGCGGCCGAGTCGGAAGACGTCGCCCTCGTCGTGGCCGGCCGCGTCCTCCCCCTGCCCTGACCTTCCCTTGCCTCCGGCTCACAAGGGACTGCGGGACTCCGACCGCGACAGCCTGCGCACCAGCAAGCTCTGCCCAGGCGGCCACCAGCCGCCCGGTCTCGCGAGGGGCGGCAACTACGTCCCGCGCCGCTTCGGCGGCCCACGATGATCCCGCTCGCTGAACACACGCCGGACGAGACGGACACGACGAGCCCCACCTCGGCCGCGAGAGAGAGCGGGAGAGAAGAGAAGGAGGAGAGCCTCCGTCGAGATGACGGTGAGGACCAGGACCGCCGTGACCCGGACCAGATCCCGCAGCCAGCGGGCACGACGCGCGCGCACCGTCCCATGTGTGCGTCCGGCGCGGAGACTCCGCGTGACTTCCGACGCGGAAAGTCGCGCCAAGAGAGCGAAACCGGCGCTGGTGCGCCGCACCTCGGGTCGGCGGCTCGGCCAGGGCCGGGGTCAGGGGCGGATGGCGCGGGCGTACCAGCGGCCGTCGAGGCGGTCGACGTGGAGGGCGCGGCCGAAACAGTCGGACATGTTGCCGGGCGTGAGCACCTCGGAGACCGGCCCCGCCGCCAGGACACGGGCGTCACGCATGAGCATGGCATGCGTCGTGGTCGCGGGGATCTCCTCCAGGTGGTGCGTCACCGTGATCGTGGTGAGCACCGGCCGCGTGGCCGCCAGGTCCTCGACGGCCGTGATCAGGTCCTCGCGCGCGGGCAGGTCGAGTCCGGCGAACGGCTCGTCCAGCAGCAGCACCGCCGGGTCGGACATGAGCGACCTGGCCACCCGGATGCGGGCCCGCTCACCCTGGGAGCACACCCGGAACGGCCGGTCGGCCAGGTCCTTGCAGCCGAGGTCGGCCAGCATGCGCAGCGCGCGGTCACGCTCGGCGTCGCCGTACCTGTCCCACAGCGGGGCGCTCGTCCCGGTGTGGCCGGTGAGCACCACAGTGAGCGCGGTCGCCCCTTCCTCCTCCAGGAGCTCTTCGTCGACCAGGCGCTGGCTGGCCGCCACCAGGCCGATGTGGCGGCGCAGGGAGCGCAGGTCGACCCGGCCGAGGCGGTGACCGAGCACGCTGACCGCGCCCTCGGTCGGGTGCCGCACGGCGGCGGCCAGCGACAGCAGCGTCGTCTTCCCCGCCCCGTTGGGTCCGAGGATCGCCCAGTGCTCGCCGTACTCCACCCGCCAGTCGACGCCGCTCAGCAGCGTCTTGCCGACGACCCGGACCGCTACGCCTTCGAGTTGAACCACGTGCATCCGCTCACCCTAACGGCCGTACCATCGACCGTTATGCGGCTTCGCGGGGGATCTCCCGGCTCTTCTCCGGCCGGACGGGGCTGAATGGACGGGCTCCGGCTGGCTGTGGGCATGCTGACGATCTTCCCGGTACGCGTGGATCGGGTGGATCGGCGGGCGGCGGGCGTGGCCATGGCCATGGCGCCCGCGGTGGGGCTGGTGCTGGGGCTCGTGGCGTGCCTGCCGCTCCTGCTCCCGGGGCCGCCGCTGCTGGGCGCGGCGCTGGCCGTGGGGGCGCTGGCCGTGCTGACGCGAGGGCTGCACCTGGACGGGCTGGCGGACCTGGCCGACGGTCTGGGCAGTGGCAAGCCCGCCGATCAGGCGCTCGACATCATGAAAAAGTCGGATATCGGGCCGTTCGGGGTTATGACGCTGGTCATCACGCTGTTCGCCCAGATCGCCGCGCTGGCCGCGGCCGGGCCGTACGCGTTGGTGACCGCCTGCGTGACGGGACGGCTCGCGCTCGTGTGGGCCTGCCGGCCTGGGGTGCCCGCCGCGCGGCCCGGCGGGCTGGGGGCGACGGTCGCCGGCACGGTACGGCCGGCGACCGCCTGGCTGGTGACCGCGGCGGCGCCGGCCGTCACCACGCTGGTGGCGATCGGTCTCGCCACCTGGACGCCCGCGACCCTCGGCCGGCCCCTGGGCGGACTTTCCGGCTGGGCGCCCGCGGTCGTCCCCCCTGTGGCCATGGCGGCGGGGCTGGGGGCCGCGCTGCTGCTCCTGCGCCGGGCCCGGCGACGGCTCGGTGGCGTCACCGGGGACGTGCTCGGGGCGCTGGTGGAGACGGCGACCAGCTGCGCCCTGGTGGTGTACGCCATGGCCGGCTGAGTGGCACGCCCACGGTAGGCAGGGTGCTGAGCGCGCGGCGGGCCGAGCACATGGCGGGCCGAGCGGCGTGCGCAGCAACCGGCCGAGCGGTGTGCGCATCAGCGGGCCGAGGGCCCGCTGTCAGCCCGCTGAGGGGGTCTCGGCGGGATCCGGCCGCGGCACGGGGAAGTACGGGGGCCGCGGCGGCCGTACGGGGAAGAAGCGGAGCAGCACCACCGCCGTCACCGCCAGCACAGCCCACCCGACCAGGCCCGTGAACCCCCCGACGACCGGGTCGGGCGGCACGGCCGCGTCGCCGAGCAGCAGGACGAGGCCCGTCACCGCGTTCACCGAGCCGTGGGCCACCACAGCGGGCCACACGCTGCCCGAGCGCAGCCGCAACCAGCCGAACACCACCCCGGCCAGAACGCAGAACCCCACGAAGTACAGGGCGGCCCACGGGCCGAGGCGGGCGTAGTTGTAGCCGAGCAGCGTGAGCGGGGCGTGCCAGAGCCCCCAGACGACACCGGAGAGCGCCAGCCCGGCGACCGTGCCCCGCGCGGCCACGAGCCGGGGGGCCAGCCAGCCGCGCCAGCCCCACTCCTCCCCCAGCGACGGCACCGCGTTGAGCAGCGGACCGGCCAGCGTCGCGATCACGATCTGGACGACCACCACCGAGGACAGTTCGCCCGGGACCTGCACCCCCTGCGCCCGGAGTCCCTGCTGGAACAGGCTGAACCGGGTGAGGTCCAGCGAGACCACCCCGAAGGCGGCGCTGAGCGCGATCGACGCCACGACCAGCAGCGGCACCCCGAACCAGGCGAGCAGCATCAGCAGGACGGTGCGGCCGGGCCGCTCCCCCAGCGTCAGCCCGGTCTCCCGGGCGAACTGACGGAACGGCGGCCGGCCCGGCGCGTCGACGGCGACCCCGGCCCCAGTGCCGGCCCCAGTGCCGGCCCCCGTGCCGGAGCCCGCGGCGCGGCCCGTCAGCAGCCACACCGCCAGCACCCCCACGCTGGGCGTGAACATCATCAGCATCGCCGACAACTGGGCCACGGGCGAGCCGAGGCCGCCTCCGAGCCACACGGGCAGCGCCGCCACCCACGCCAGCCCGAACGCCACGACCAGGAACACCGGCAGGGGCCTCATGCGCTCACCTGATCCCCGATCAGGGTGTTGATCAGTGACGCGGCGCGCTCGGCGTCGTCGACGCTGACCGCCAGCCGCCCGCCCGAGCGGTAGCCGACCACGAGGCACTCCCCGCCCCGCAGCATGATCGTGGCGTCGCCCGGCAGGCCGCGGAAACCCCACCCGCCGACCTCGACGGGGCTGCGCGTCTCGGACCACGCCCGCGCGATGCGGTCCAGGCGGATCCTGCGCACCGGCCAGCCGAACGGCCCGAACCCGATCGCGAGCCCGCCCTCGGTCACCCGGGCCGTGAGCGACGACGTGAACAGGCCGGCGAGCAGCACGATCGCCACCCCTGGCAGCGTCCCGCCCGCGGCGCCGTCCCCGACGACCCCCAGCGCCCACAGGACGCCGAGGAGGACGCCCCCGGCGCCCGCGGCGGCGGTCAGCCCGGACAGCCACCGGTTGCCGGCGCGGCCGACCCACACGGCGCGCTGCCCGGGCCGCAGCCGCAGCTCCGGAGGCGCGGAAACCTCCCCGGTGAGCCCGTCCGCCTCGCCGCGGCCCAGGCGGACGGCCAGCAGCGCCGCCGCCACGGCCACGACGGGCGCCGCGGCGAACAGCCAGCCGGACAGGCGCGCCTCCCTCCAGGAGGGGGCGTCCAGGTTCGCCAGCAGAGTGGTGGCCTCCATGGCGAGGACGAGCACCGAGGAGCCCGCCAGGGCGCCCCACCAGCCGGCGCGGGCGCTCCTGCGCCCCGAGACGGCCGGGGCGATCGCGAGGAGGGCGACCCAGACGACGGCCCAGAGCGCGACCCCCACGGTCGCGGACGCCGCGAGCGGCATCGACCGGTCGGGCCCCAGGCCGGCTCCCCAGTGGACGGCGAGCGGGTCAGGGAGGCGGTGGCGCAGGACGAGGGGGCCCGCGGCGAGCGTGACGGAGACCGCCAGGCCCCAGAGCGCGGCGGTCCGCCGCGAGGGCGTCGCGGAGACGGTGGTGGTGCCGGGGGTCATGGCAGCTCCTCCAGGATGGTGATGAGGTCCTCTCGGCCGTAGCCGTGCCTCTGGGCGTCCTCCAGCAGCTCGCGGGCCCGCTGGACGAGCAGGGCGCGGCCCCCGGCGACGCCGGCGACGCTGACGCCCCGCCCCCGCCGGAACTCCAGCAGCCCTTCGTCGCGCAGGTCGCGCAGGGCGCGCAGCACCGTGTTGGTGTTGATG
This sequence comes from Nonomuraea sp. NPDC050691, assembly GCF_040654455.1. NCBI lineage: Bacteria > Bacillati > Actinomycetota > Actinomycetes > Streptosporangiales > Streptosporangiaceae > Nonomuraea > Nonomuraea sp. NPDC050691. The sequence continues at coordinate 3,559 of NZ_JBFAIA010000184.1, read as the reverse complement.
CCGAGCGCCTGGGCCAGCTCGCGGGCGGGCGGCAGCCGGTCGCCGGGCGCGCAGGAGCCCTCGCCGATGGCCCGGCGGATGGCCGCCGCCACCTGCTCGTGCAGGGGACGGGCGTCGTTGAGATCGAGCGTGAGCAACATGGTGCCAATAACACTAGCACCATTCTGCTAACCAGTTATTGGTGGGATGAACCCCTGTTTGTGAGTACCTCGGAACCCTCGATAGAGTCGGTTTACGTGACCACTGTGCGGCTGAACTCAGCAGATCCAGTCTCTTTCGCCACCGACGCGCTGATCGTCGGGTTCCGGTCCGGTTCCGAGACCCCCCTCCCCGTCACGAGCGCCGACGCGCTCGACGCCGCCTTCGGGGGCAAGCTCGCCGCCTCCCTGACCGCCGCCGGGTTCGCCGGCAAGCCGGGTGAGATCGCCAAGGTGCCCACCTTCGGCGCCATCACCGCTCCGCTGCTGGTCGCGGTCGGTCTGGGCGACAAGACCGACGCCGAGACCCTGCGCCGCGCCGCCGGCGCCGCCGCCCGCTCCCTCGCGGGCACCGCCCGCGCCGCGGTCGCCCTGCCCGCCGAGTCCGTCGGCGACGCCGAGGCCGTCGCGCTCGGCGCCCTGCTCGGCGCGTACGGCTTCAGCCGCTACCGCACCGGCGGCGACGGCAAGGCCCCCGTGGCCGAGCTGGACGTGCTGTCCCCGCTCGACGGCGAGGAGGCCGGCCGGATCACCGCGCGGGCCACCGCGCTCGCCGAGTCCGTGTCGCTGGTGCGCGACCTGGTCAACACCCCGCCCTCCGACCTCTGGCCGGCCAAGTTCGCCGAGATCGCCGAGCAGGCCGCCGCCGAGGCCGGCCTGGCCGTCGAGGTGCTCGACGAGAAGCAGCTCAAGGACGGCGGCTACGGCGGCCTCATCGGCGTCGGCCAGGGCTCGGCCAACCCGCCCCGGCTCGTCCGCCTCTCCTACACCCACCCCGAGGCCGCCAAGACGCTGGCCTTCGTCGGCAAGGGCATCACCTTCGACTCCGGCGGCCTGTCGCTCAAGCCGTCCGCGTCCATGGACTGGATGAAGTCCGACATGGGAGGCGCGGCGGCCGTCTTCGGCGCGCTGCTCGGCATCGCCCGCCTCGGCGTCCCGGTCAACGCCGTCGGCTACCTCTGCCTGGCCGAGAACCTCCCGAGCGGCACCGCGCAGCGCCCCTCCGACGTCATCCACAGCTACAGCGGCAAGACCGTCGAGGTGCTCGACACCGACGCCGAGGGCCGCCTGGTGCTCATGGACGGCATCGCCCGCGCCGCCGAGGACTCCCCCGACCTGATCGTCGACGTGGCCACCCTCACCGGCGCGCAGATCGTCGCCCTGGGCTGGCGCACGGCCGGCGTCATGGCCAACGACGACGCCGCCAGGGAGCTCGTCGTCGAGGCCGCGGCGGCCGCCGGCGAGGGCGCCTGGGGCATGCCGCTGCCCGAGGAGCTGCGCAAGGGCCTCGACTCGCCGATCGCCGACATCGCCAACCTCCAGCCCGAGCGCTGGGGCAGCATGCTGGCCGCGGGCATCTTCCTCAAGGAGTTCGTGCCCGACGGCGTGCGCTGGGCGCACATCGACATGGCCGGCCCCGCCTTCAACAAGGGCGAGCCGTACGGCTACACCCCCAAGGGCGGCACGGGCGCCATCACCCGCACCTTGATCGGACTCGCCGAGCGGCACGCGAGCATCTGAAACAAATGAAAAGATGACGGCATCACGAACACCCCGACAAGGAGCCTTCCTGTGGCCTACGACATCGTCGTCCTAGGTGGCGGCAGCGGCGGCTATGCCTGCGCGCTGAGGGCTGCCGAGCTGGGCAAGTCCGTCGCCCTGATCGAGAAGGACAAGATCGGCGGCACCTGCCTCCACCGGGGATGCATCCCCACCAAGGCTCTGCTGCACTCCGCCGAGGTCGCCGACGAGACCCGTGAGAGCGAGACGTTCGGCGTCAAGGCGCGCTTCGACGGCATCGACGTCCCCGGCGTCCACGCGTTCAAGGACAAGATCGTCACCCGCGCCTGGAAGGGCGTGCAGGGCCTGCTCAAGGCCGCGGGCGTGACGATCGTCGAGGGCGAGGGCCGCCTCGTCGGGGAGCGGACGATCCAGGTCGGCTCCGAGGTGTACGAGGGCGCCAGCGTCGTCCTCGCCACCGGCTCCGCGCCCAAGTCGCTGCCCGGTCTGGAGATCGACGGCGAGCGGATCATCACCAGCGAGCACGTGCTGACCATGGACCACGTCCCCGCGTCCGTGGTGGTGCTGGGCGGCGGCGTGATCGGCGTCGAGCTGGCCAGCGTCTACCGCTCGTTCGGCGCCGAGGTGACGATCGTCGAGGCGCTGCCCCACCTGCTGCCCACCGAGGAGGAGTCCAGCTCCAAGCTGCTGGAGCGGGCCTTCCGCCGCCGCGGCATCAAGTACGAGCTCGGCGTCTTCTTCGACAGCGCCAAGACCACCGACACGGGCGTGGTCGTCACCCTGGCCAACGGCAAGACGCTCGACGCCGAGGTGCTGCTCGTCGCGGTCGGCCGCGGCGCGGTGTCCGCCGGCATGGGCTTCGAGGAGGCCGGCATCGCGATCGAGCGCGGCGCCGTCGTGGTCGACGAGCACTGCCGCACCTCGGCGCCCGGGGTCTACGCGATCGGCGACCTCATCCCCACCCTGCAGCTGGCGCACGCCGGTTTCGCCGAGGGCATCATGGTGGCCGAGCACATCGCCGGGCTCAACCCGCCGCCCATCGACTACGCCGGCGTCCCCCGCATCACCTACTCCGACCCCGAGGTCGCCTCGGTCGGCATCACGTCCGCGCAGGCCGCCGAGCGCGGCATCGAGATCGTGGAGCAGGTCTACGACCTCGCGGGCAACCCGAAGAGCCAGATTCTCGGCACCGCGGGAGCGGTCAAGGTCATCGCCCAGAAGGACGGGCCCGTCGTCGGCGTCCACATGGTGGGCCGCCGCATCGGCGAGCTCGTGACCGAGGGGCAGATGATCTACAACTGGGAGGCGCTGCCCGCAGAGGTCGCCCAGCTCATCCACGCACACCCGACCCAGTCCGAGGCCATGGGTGAGGCGATGCTGGCACTGGCCGGCAAGCCGCTGCACGTTCACAACTAGTCCAGCCCTCGAGATCAGAACGCGAGAGAAGATAACGATGCCGGTCTCCGTACAGATGCCCCAGCTCGGCGAGAGCGTCACCGAGGGCACGGTAACCCGTTGGCTGAAGAAGGAGGGCGAGCGCGTCGAGGCCGACGAGCCGCTCCTCGAAGTGTCGACCGACAAGGTCGACACCGAGATCCCGTCGCCGTCCGCGGGTGTCATCACCAAGATTGTCGTCGCGGAGGACGAGACCGTCGAGGTCGGCGCCGAGCTGGCCATCATCGACGAGAACGGCCAGGCGGGCGGCGCCGCGCCCGCGCAGGAGGAGGCCCCGGCCCCCGCCGCGCAGCCCGGCAGACCGCCGATCGTGCCACGGTCGGCGGGCTGGTCGGGCCACGTGTGGTCGAGGGGGTGGAACGGGGTCTCGGAGACGACGAGGCCGT
>NZ_JBFAIA010000183.1:0-16799 GCF_040654455.1 Nonomuraea sp. NPDC050691 | reverse complement strand
GAAACCCCGGCCCGCACGAGCGGGCCGGGGTTTCGCATGCCCCGCGTGCCCCCGGGCGTGTCGCCCGGGAGGTCAGGCGTCGGCGGAGTCGAACTTGTAGCCGAGCCCCCGCACCGTCAGGATGCAGCGCGGGTTGGACGGGTCGGACTCGATCTTCGCGCGCAGCCGCTTGACGTGGACGTCCAGGGTCTTGGTGTCGCCCACGTAGTCGGCGCCCCAGACCCGGTCGATGAGCTGCCCGCGCGTCAGCACGCGGCCGGCGTTGCGCAGCAGCACCTCCAGCAGCTCGAACTCCTTCAGCGGGAGCTGCACCTGCTCGCCGCGCACCGCGACGACGTGCCGGTCGACGTCCATGCGGACCGGGCCGACCGCGAGCACGGCGCTCTCCAGCTCCTCCACGGGATCGCCCTGCCGCCGCAGCACCGCGCGGATGCGCGCCACGAGCTCCCGCGAGGAGAACGGCTTGGTGACGTAGTCGTCGGCCCCGAGCTCCAGGCCCACGACCTTGTCGATCTCGCTGTCCTTGGCGGTCAGCATGATCACGGGCACCTTGGAGCGCTGCCGCAGCGACCGGCACACCTCGGTGCCGGGCAGGCCGGGCAGCATGAGGTCGAGCAGCACCAGGTCGGCGCCGTTGCGGTCGAACGTCTCGAGCGCCTCGGGGCCGGTGGCCGCCACGGAGACCTCGAAGCCCTCCTTGCGCAGCATGTAGGACAGCGCGTCGGAGAAGGACTCCTCGTCCTCCACCACCAGCACTCGGGTCATCGGGCCGCCTCCAGGGGGTTCGCGGGTTGTACTGGCACGGCGGTGCCGCCGAAGGCGGGCAGCCGCAGCGTGAACGTGGAGCCGGAGCCTTCCTTGCTCCAGACGGAGACCTCGCCGGCGTGGGCGGCCGCCACGTGCTTGACGATCGCCAGGCCGAGGCCGGTGCCGCCGGTCGCGCGCGACCTCGCCGCGTCGACGCGGAAGAAGCGCTCGAAGATGCGCTCCAGTGACTCCTCCGGGATGCCGATGCCCTGGTCGCTGACGCTGACCTCGATGGAGTCACCGGCCGGTCTGACGCTGACGACGACGCGGGTGTGCTCGGGGCTGTAGGCGATGGCGTTGTCGATGAGGTTGCGCAGGGCGGTGACGAGCAGCTCGTCGTCGCCCCAGGCGCGCAGCCCCTCGGCGCCGCCGGTGGCGAGCGTGATGTCCTTGGCGATGGCGCGGGTGTTGCAGCGGTCGATGGCGTCGTGGATGGCCTCGTCGATCGCCACCTGGCCGGGGGTCGGGATGGGTTCGGCGCCCTGGATGCGGCTCAGCGTGATGAGGTCCTGGACGAGGTAGGTGAGCCGGGCCGCCTCGTGCTGCATGCGGCCGGCGAAGCGGGTGACCGCCACGGGGTCGTCGGCGGCGTCCTGGATGGTCTCGGCGAGCAGGCTGAGGGCGCCCACGGGCGTCTTGAGCTCGTGGCTGACGTTGGCGACGAAGTCGCGGCGGACGGCCTCGACCCGGCGCCGCTCGGTCTGGTCCTCGGCGAGCACCAGCACCTGCCCGTAGGAGCCGAGGGGCGCCACGCGGACCGCGAAGCTGGTGGTCTCCTGGCCGAACTTGTGGCCGGCGACGTCGATCTCGCTCTCCCTGATCTCGCCGTCCCTGCGTACCTGCCGGGCGAGGGCGAGCAGCTCGGCGGCCATCAGCCTCTCGCCCTTGACCAGTCCGAACGCGCGCGCGGCCGAACTGGCGCGCAGCACGCGGTCGTGCGCGTCGAGGACGACCGCGGAGGACGGCAGTACGGCCAGCACCGATGCGACGCCCTGCGGCAGCGCGCCCGGGTCGGGCGCCTCGACCTTGGCGGCACGCCGGGGGCCCTCGATCTGGTTGCGGTAGAACAGGACCGCGACTGCCCCCACGACGAAGCCGGCCAGGGCCGCGAAGCTCATGGCCATCTCACTCATGCCTTCGATGGTAGGCGGACGATTTCGCGTCACACTCCTCTCACCTGGGGATGAACGCCCCTTTCCCGGAAAGTTCATCTGGCGGTCGGAGTTCGTTCATCGGCACACACGTACGGTGACGGCATGCGCGATGCGTACCATGAGGAACTCGACTCCCTGACCGACAAGCTGGTTGAGATGACCAGGCTTGTCCGCTCGGCCATCTCCCGGGCCACGACCGCCCTGCTGGACTCCGACCTGCAGCTCGCGGAGAGTGTCATCTCCCGTGACGCGGAGGTGAACGGCATCTTCGAGGACGTCGAGACGACGATCTTCGAGCTGATGGCCCGCCAGCAGCCCGTCGCGGTGGACCTGCGGATGGTCATCACGGCGCTGCGCATGGGCACCGACCTGGAGCGCATGGGCGACCTGGCGGTCCACGTGGCCAAGGTGGCGCGGCTGCGCCATCCCGAGTCGGCGATCCCGGCCGAGGCCCGCTCCACGATCGTCGAGATGGGGCAGATCGCCGAGAACCTGGTCACCAAGGCGGGGAGCTGCATCGCGTCCCGCGACGTGGAGTTGGCGCTGGAGCTGGACCAGGACGACGACGCCATGGACCGGCTGCACCGCAAATTGTTCCGGACGATCCTGGCCAAGGACTGGGCGCACGGCGTGGAGCCGGCCATCGACATCACGCTCATCGGCCGCTACTACGAGAGGTACGCCGACCACGCGGTGCGTGTCGCGAGCGGCGTGGTCTACCTGGTGACGGGCTCGCGGCCCACCTGAAGCCGACGTCCGCACGCCGCCGGCCCGGGGTCACCGGGCCGGCCCGCGCGTTCTCCGGGGGCTTTCCGCTCTTCCGGGTGTTTCCGCTCTTCCGGGGGCTTTCAGCGGCCCTGGTTGGCGACCGCCTGGATGGCCGCCGCGGCCGCGTCGGGGTCGAGGTACTCGCCGCCCGGCCGGAGCGGCCGGAACGACTCGTCGAGCTCGTAGCGCAGCGGGATGCCCGTGGGGATGTTGAGACCCGCGATCTCCTCGTCGCCGACGCCGTCGAGGTGCTTGACCAGCGCGCGCAGGGAGTTGCCGTGCGCGGCCACGAGCACCGTGCGGCCGGCCGCGAGGTCCGGGACGATCGCGTCGTACCAGTACGGCAGCATGCGGTCCACGACGTCCTTCAGGCACTCCGTGCGGGGCATGAGCTCCGGCGGCAGCAGCGCGTAGCGGGGGTCTCCCACCTGGGAGTACTCGTCGTCGTCGGCGATCGGGGGCGGCGGCACGTCGTAGGAGCGGCGCCACAGCATGAACTGCTCGTCGCCGAACTCCTCGCGCGTCTGCGCCTTGTTCTTGCCCTGCAGGGCGCCGTAGTGGCGCTCGTTGAGCCGCCAGGAGCGGCGCACCGGCAGCCAGAGCAGGTCGGCCTCGCCGAGCGCGAGCTGGGCCGTCTGGATGGCCCTGGTCATCAGGCTGGTGTGGAGCACGTCGGGCCGCAGCCCGGCCTCCACCAGGAGCCTGCCTCCCCTGCGGGCCTCGTCCTCGCCCTTGGCCGACAGGCTGACGTCAACCCAGCCGGTGAACAGGCCCTTCGCGTTCCAGTCGCTCTCGCCGTGCCGCAGCAGCACCAAAGTCGCCATGCGGCCAATCCTAGGGGCCCCCTCCAAAACGCCGCCGGGTCAGGTGCTCTCGCGGCCGGGGCCGGCGGAGGCGGGGTCGGCGCGGCCGGGGTCGGCGAAGCGGGCGAACGCCTGGAGGTTGGCCAGCGACTCGCCCCGCTTGGCCCGCCACTCCCACTCGCGCCGGATCGACGAGGCGAACCCCAGCTCCAGCGCCCGGTCGAACCAGTCGTCGGAGTAGGTCAGCACGCAGCCGAGGAGGCGGTCGACCTCGTCCTCGTCGACGGCCGCGAGCGGCACCCGGCCCACGAGGTAGACGTCGCCGACCGGGTCGACGGAGAAGTGCACGCCGTACATGCCGCCGTTGCGGCTGAGCAGCCACTTGTAGAACTCGGCGTGGTTCTCGTCCGGCTGGCGGCAGAAGAACGCCTCGACGTGCAGCACCTGCTCTCCGACGATCAGCCAGGTCATGGTGGCCAGCTTGTGCTGGCCCGGCAGCTTCACCAGGAAGGCTCCGGGCCGGGGCTCGTCGTAGGAGACGTCCGCGGCCTTGAGCGCGGCTTCGACGACATCGCGCATGCCGTACACCCTACGAGCCGGCGGCCCCGGGTCGCTCTAGGAGTTGACGGCGAGGGGCAGCCGGTGCAGGTGGGCGACGGCTTCGGCGTAGACGTCCTTGAGATGCGCGGCGGTGGCCTGCCAGCCGAAGGCGGCGGCGTGCGTGCGCGCGCCCGCCGACAGGTTCTCGCGCCAGCGCGGCGAGGTGACGAAGCGGCGCAGCGTGCGCGACCACTCGTGCACGTCGTGGCCGTCCACGAGGACGCCGGACACGCCGTCGCGCACCGCCGTGCGCAGCCCGCCGACGGCGGCCGCGGCGACGGGCGTGCCGCACGCCTGCGACTCCAGCGCGACCAGCCCGAACGACTCGCTGTACGAGGGCACGACGGTGACGTCGGCGGCGCGGTACCAGTCGGCCAGCTCCTCCTGCGGGGCGGGCGGCACGAGCCGCACCACGTCGGAGATGCCCAGCTCGGCGGCCAGCTCGACGAGGAGGCTGGGCCGGGCCAGGCCGTTGCCCGAGGGGCCGCCCACGCAGGCGACGACGAGGCGCTCGCGCAGCGACGGGTCCTCGATGAGCATGCGGGACGCGGCGCGCAGCAGCACGTCGGGGGCCTTCAGCGGCTGGATGCGGCCGACGAAGAGCAGCACGTGGGCGTCCTGCGGCAGGCCGAGCCGGTGGCGGGCGGCGCCCTTGGAGGAGGGCTGGAAGACGGTGAGGTTGACGCCGGGGTTCACGACGGCGACCCGCTCCTCGGGCGCCCCGTACAGCTCGATGAGCTCCTGGGCCTCGTCGGCGGTGTTGGCGACGAGGCGGTCGGCGATCTCGACGACCTGCTGCTCGCCGACCACGCGAGCCTGCGGCTCCGGCCGGTCGTCGCGGGCCAGCAGGAGGTTCTTGACCTTGGCCATGGTGTGCATGGTGTGGACGAGGGGGACGCCCCAGCGCTCCTTGGCCAGCCAGCCGACCTGGCCCGACAGCCAGTAGTGGGAGTGGATGACGTCGTAGCGTCCGGGGTCGTACATGGCCTCGGTGCGCAGCACGCCGGACAGGAACGCGCAGAGCTGGCTCGGCATGTCGGCGCGGTCGAGCTCCTCGTACGGCCCGGCGGTGAGGTGGCGGACGAGCACTCCGGGGGCGAGCTCGGTCACCGGCGGCAGGTCGCCGGCGGTGGCGCGGGTGAAGATGTCCACCTCCACGCCGAGCTGGGCGAGCCGCTTGGCCGACTCGACGATGTAGACGTTCATGCCGCCGGCGTCGCCCGTGCCGGGCTGGTCCAGCGGTGACGTGTGCATGCTGATCGTCGCGACCCGGTTCACCGGCCGTCGCCTCACCCGACATCACCTCCAAAAGGGAAATAACCATCCAAATCTTTCCCGCATTCCCGGCATGCGGTCGCAGCGGGACCGCCCGCGCGGTGCTGGCAGGATGTGGCCCATGAGGAGAACGGCTGTGGTGACCGGTGCGAGCAGCGGCATCGGCGAGGCGACGGCGCGGCGCCTCGCCGCCGAGGGCTACGACGTGGTGGCGGGCGCCCGGCGGCGCGACCGGCTGGAGCGGCTGTCCGAGGAGGTGCCCTCGATCAGGCCCGTCACACTCGACGTGACCTCGCAGGAGTCGGTGGACGAACTGGCCGCCGCGCTGGAGCGCTGCGACGTGCTCGTCAACAACGCGGGCGGCGCGCTCGGCGTGGAGACCGTCGCCGAGGGACGGATCGACGACTGGCAGCGGATGTTCGACACGAACGTGCTCGGCACGCTGCGCGTGACCCAGGCGCTGCTGCCCAAACTGGTGGAGTCGGGCGACGGCGTGGTCGTGCTCCTCACCTCGACCGCCGGCATGGTGCCCTACGAGGGCGGCGGGGGCTACGTCGCGGCCAAGCACGCCCAGTCGTCCATGGCCGGCACGCTGCGGCTGGAGCTGGTCGGGCAGCCGGTGCGGGTGGTGGAGATCGCCCCCGGCATGGTGCGCACCGAGGGGTTCGCGGTCAACCGGTTCCGGGGCGACGAGGCGGCCGCCGGCCGGGTCTACGAGGGCGTGCCCGACCCGCTGACCGCCGACGACGTGGCCGACGCGATCGCCTGGACCGTCACCCGGCCGTCCCACGTCAACATCGACCGCATCGTCATGCGCCCCCGCGCGCAGGCCGCCCAGCACAAGGTCCACCGCGTCAGTGGCTAGGCCGGCCGGACCCGCGGGCCGGCCGGTGGGCTCGATCACCCGGGGCACGACCGGCCAGAACCGGCTGCGGCGGGCCGACCGGTGGATCGCCGCGGCCCACGGCGGCCTGCTGCGCGCCGCCGAGCGGCCCCTGGTCGTGGACCTCGGCTACGGCGCCTCGCACGTGACGACGCTGGAGCTGTTCACGCGGCTGCGCCGGATCCGGCCCGACGTCGAGGTCACGGGCATCGAGATCGACCCGGCGCGGGTCGCGCTGGCCAAGCCGTACGAGCGGCCGGGGCTGAGCTTCGCGCTCGGCGGGTTCGAGCTGCCCGTGCCGCGCCCGCCGGTGCTGGTGCGCGCGTTCAACGTGCTGCGCCAGTACGGCGAGGCGGAGGCGTGGCACTACTGGGACCTGCTGCGCGGCCGGCTCGCCCCCGGAGGCGTCCTGGTCGAGGGCACCTGCTCCGAGGTCGGGCACCGCGCGGTCTGGGCCGGCCTGACCGCCGAGGGCCCCCGCACGCTCACCCTCTCGGCCCGCTTCGACGCCTTCGAACGGCCCTCCGACCTGGCCGAGCGGCTGCCCAAGACGCTCATCCACCGCAACGTCCCGGGTGAGCGCATCCACACCTTCCTGCGCGACTTCGACCACGCGTGGGCGGTCTGCGCGCCGTACGGGGTGCACGGGCTGCGGCAGCGGTGGCTGGCGGCGGTGACCATGCTGGGCCGCACGTGGCCGATCCCGCGCCAGGCGCCCCTCGGCGGGGTGGCCCGGTGGCGGCTCGGCGAGGTCACGCTGCCGTGGCAGGCCGTCGCGCCTCTGACGGGGACGCACTGACCTGGTTCGAGGTGGTTCTTGCCGTTCGGTGATGATGGTGTGGACCGATGTGCTGGAGGTCTCACGTCGTCCGGATGCGTGCTCGACAGGCCGTAGTACTACGCTGATGCGTGTGAAGGGTCTCGGCGAGCTCGAACGCAGCATCATGGACATCCTCTGGGCGCAGAGCGCGGCGCTCACCGCCCGCGAGGTCGGCCGGCTCATCGCCGACCGCGACCTCGCCCCGACCACGGTCATGACCGTTCTCGACCGTCTCACCCGCAAGGGGTTCCTCCACCGCACCCGCGACGGCCGGGCATGGCGGTACGCGCCGGCGGCGACCCGCGACGCGTACGTCGCGGAGCTTATGCTGGAAGCGCTCGACATGACGGGCGACCGCTCGGCCGCCCTCACCCGCTTCGCCCAGGGCGTGTCCGGTCCTGAGGCGGAGATCCTGCGAAGAGCCCTCACGGAGCTGGAGGACGAGTGACCACGGCAGCGGTGCTGGCAGCGCTCGCCACGGCGTGCGGGCTCGGCTCCTGGTGTTTCACCACCGCCCGCTGGACCTCCCGGGCCCCCAAGACCGCGATCCTCCTCTGGCAGGCCCTGGGCGTGTCCTGGGGGCTGGCCACCACCGGCTCGATGCTGGCCTTCGCCGTCCAGCCGTACGGCGAGGGCGTGCTGCACGGACTGGTCTCCTTCGCCACCGGCCGTTCGCCCCGCACCCCGTGGGACGCGCTGCACGTGGTGGCGATGGTCGCCGGCCTCACCGCGCTGGCCGTGCTGGTCGCCGTCCTGCTGACCGCGGGCGTGCAGACGCTGCGGGCCCGCCAGAGGCATCGCACGCTGCTGGCGCTGATCTCCCACGACGACCCGGTGCTGCCCGGCGTGCGCGTGCTCGACCACCCGAGCGCGGCCGCCTACTGCGTGCCGGGGCTGCGCTCGCAGGTCGTGGTCAGCCAGGGCGCGCTGAGCCTGCTGTCGAAGGACGAGATGGCCGCCGTGCTCGCCCACGAGGCGGCCCACGTGCGCGAGCGGCACGACCTGGTGCTGCTGCCGTTCTCGGCGCTGCGCCGGGCGCTGCCCTGGTCGAAGGTGGTCCGCGAGGCCCAGGCCCAGGTGGAGCTGCTCATCGAGATGGCCGCCGACGACCGCGCCCGCCGCTACTGCTCGCCGCGCCGGCTCGCGACCGCGCTGCTCAGGTTCGGCACGGCCGGGGCCATGCCGACCCCGCACGGCATGCTCGGCGTAGGCGCCCACAACCTCATGGCCCGGGTGGACCGGCTGCTCAAGCCGGTGCCGGAGCTGCCGGTGAGCATCCGGTACGGCGCCGTCGCGCTGTCCGTGACGTTGGTCACGTCCGCGCCACTCCTGTGGATCTACCAGCTCTAACGCTTGCTGGTGTTAGCCATTCCGTTTGCAATTGCAAGCACTATGGCCCACAATGGAGGCATGGCACTACCGAAGGTCGGCTCGATCGGCGAGTACATCCGTGAGCAGAGGCAGCAGGCGAAGATCTCGATGCGCCAGCTCGCGGCGGCGGCGGGGGTCTCCAACCCCTACCTGAGCCAGATCGAGCGCGGCCTGCGCAAGCCGAGCGCGGAGATCCTCAACCAGATCGCCAAGGGCCTGCACATCTCCGCCCAGGCGCTGTACGTGCAGGCCGGCCTCATCGAGGACCGTGAGACCCCGAGCGACGTCGTCACCGCCATCAGGGCCGACACGCATCTCACCGAGCGGCAACGCCAGGTGCTGATTGATATCTATGAGTCGTTCCGTAAAGAGAAGCGCGCCGGAGATGAGCAGACCTCCCAGAAAGCTCATCCCCGGAGCGACTCCGTCACGGACGACGAGCAGCCGCTGCCGGAGGAGCTTCTCGCCGCTCTTGAGCCCTACGCGGCATCCACCGGCAACGGCACCGTCAACCAGGAAACCAAGGAAGGTTAACCCATGACGCTCGCCACCGAGGTCAAGAAGCTCACCGATTCCAAGCCGTTCTACGCCGTCGCGGGCGTCGGCGACTACGCCGTCGAGAAGCTGCGCGAGCTGCCCGAGCAGCTCCAGAAGCTGCAGGCGCGCCGGGGCGACCTCGGCAAGGACCTGCCCGAGCTGGCCCGCGTCTACGCCGACAAGGCCGAGGGCTTCGCCAAGGAGCTGCCGGAGAAGGCCCGCGTCTACGCCGACCAGCTCACCCAGCGCGCCTCCGTGGTCTACGAGGACTTCGCCTCCCGTGGCCGCAAGGCCGTCAGCAAGGTGAGCGGCGAGGCCGCGCTGGAGCTGGAGGAGGTGTCGGAGGCCGCCGAGCCGCCCGTCGCCACCCCGGTCACCCCGGCCAGGAAGACCCGCACGACCACCAAGGCCAAGGCCTGACCGTCCGCCCGTGAGGCCCGTCCCCGTCCCCGGGGGCGGGCCTTTCGGTACTCATCCGTCCGTACGGCAAGTGCCCGGCGGGCCGGACGGGCCATTAGGCTGAAGCCGATTCATCGCGAGCGTGAGGCGGAGCGCACACATGGACATCGTCAACGGCGGACTGAACTTCCTCTTCCTGATGCTCTCCGCCGGCATCTTCGGCATGTCGGCCTACGGGCTGGTGCACGCGCTGCGGGTGCCGCCGGCCGCGTTCGTCGCGGCGGGCAAGCTGAAGAAGAACATCTGGCTGATCATCCTGGCGCTGGCGACGCTGTTCTCGCTGGCGGGCGCGTGGTCGTTCCTCAACGCGTTCCTCATCGTCGGCGGCATGCAGTTCATCGGGCTCGGCGCGGTGAGCATCTTCTCGATCGCCGCGGTCATCGCCGCCGTGATCTACATCGTGGACGTGAAGCCGGCCGTCAAGGGCATGGGCCGCGGTGGCGGCCCCTACGGCGGCTGGTAGACCCTCCGGCCCGCTAGCTGCGCAGGGACCGCGCCAGCCAGCGGGCCAGCATCAGGTGCCCGGCGGGCGTGGGGTGGACGCCGTCGGGCAGCACCACGACCGACGGGTCGCCGCTGACCCAGCGGCGCCGCAACGGGTCGAGGAACTCCACGCCCTCCCGCCGGGCGACCGCGGCCAGGGTGTCGCGGATGCGCAGGGCCTTGGCCGGGGCCGCCTCCAGCCAGATCGGGCCGACGAGGACGACCCTCGTGGCGGGCCAGCCCACCCGCACGTCGCGCACCAGCCGGGCGGCCGCCCGCCCGACCTGCTCGGCGCTCCAACGCTGGTCGTTGTGGCCGCCGGAGACGACGAGCACGTCCGGGGCCGGGCGCCAGGCCAGCTCCTCCTCGTACGACTGCTGGAACGTGCGACCGGCGCGCCCGCGGTTGAGGTAGCCGGTGCCGCCCGCGCCGGCGACGACCGGCTGCCAGCCGAGCAGGCGGGCCGCCTGGCACGCGTAGGCCCGCCAGCGGGGCACGGGGCCGGAGCCGACGGTGAAGCTGTCGCCCAGGACCATCATCACCGGCGCCGCCCCCGGCTCGCGGCGGTCCGGAGGCGCGGGCAGGGAGCGGCGCGTGGACGACGCGCTGGACTGCCCAAGCCCGGAACCGGGCGGACCCGCCGAAGGCGCGGGGCCGGGCGCGTGGGAGGCGGCGGCGTGGGAGGCGGCCGCGGGGTGGCCGGGGATCCCCGAGGGGGGCGGGGCGGCGCTGGCCGTACATCCTGATATGACTGGACATATCGCCAGGATCAGCGCGGCCGATGCGGTCAGGGGAGAACGCACCAGGTCGCGCATCGCCACCTCAGGAGCTCTAGGCTGCCGCCATGACCATCGACCTCCATGGACGCACGCGAAGGCTCGAACTGGCCGACCAGAACCTTCGCGACTTCGAGGCCGTCGTCCTCGACGCCACGCCCGACGGAATCGTCTTGGACCGGTCCGCATTCTATCCGGGCGGGGGCGGCCAGCCCGCCGATCACGGAGTTCTGCTCTGGCAGGGAGTGGAGACGCGGATCGAGGGCGTGCGCAAGGGCGACGACCTCCAGCTCATCCCGGCCGAGGGCGACCCGGTCCCGCCCGTGGGCACGACGGTGCGGGCGGCCGTGGCCGACGAGCGCCGCTCCGCCCTCATGCGCACCCACTCGGGGCTGCACGTGCTGTGTGGGGTCGTCTTCCGCGACTACGGCTCGCTGGTGACGGGCGGCAACATGGAAGCCATGCTCGTGCCCGAGCGCGGCACGGTCGGCTCGGCCCGCATGGACTTCAACCTGCCGGAGGTGCCGCCGGGCTTCCGTGACGCCGTGGAGGCCGCCTGCAACGCCGAGATCCAGGCCGACCGGCGCATCGACGTGCGGGTGCTGCCCCGGCCGGAGGCGTTCGCCATCCCCGACATCATCCGCACCGCGTCCAACCTGGTGCCGGAGTCGGTGACGGACGTGCGGATCGTCGACATCGTGGGGCTCGACACGCAGGCCGACGGCGGCACCCACGTGGCCTCGACCCGGCAGATCGGCCGGCTGCGGGTCGCCAAGATCGAGAGCAAGGGTCGCGGGTTCCGCCGGGTGCGCGTCGAGATCTGCGACTGACCCGCGAGGGCCGCCCCACCGACGCCCGGTCCCTCGGCGACTCGGCGACTCGGCGCGAGGCTCACCGATCGATGATCAGTGCCAGGCCGTCGAGGAGCGGGCGCAGGCCGAACTCGAAGAGCCGGTCGAGATCGAGGTCGAAGTCGCCGCCCAGGTCCTCGACCACCTTGACGAACGTCGGATAGCCGCCCAGGGCGACCAGCGCGGGGTACGGGGCGTGCCGGTCCATCCACTCGTCGTCGGTCAGGCCGGTGGCGGCCTGGGCCTGCTGCTCCAGCTCCAGGTTGGCCGCGATGCCCTGGACGTAGCTGTAGAGCAGGATGTGGACCTGCATCATCGTGTCCGGGTCGAGGCCGTGGCCGTCGATCGCCGCGAGCGCCCATTCGGCGTGCCGGAGCAGGCCGGGCGAGGGCCGCGGCCGGGTGAGCGAGGTGACCCAGGCCAGCCACGGGTGCCTGCGGCAGGCGGCCCACTGCAGGCGCGCCGAGACCTCCAGCCGGGCCCGCCAGCCGGGCGGCGGCTCGTCGGGGAGCGGGAACTCCGCGATCGCCGCGTCGGTCATCAGCCCGACGAGGTCGTCCTTGTCGCGCACGTGGCGGTAGAGCGACATCGTGGACACGCCGAGCCGCCCGGCGACGCCCCGCATGGACACGGCGGCCAGCCCTTCGGCGTCGGCCGTCTCGACGGCCACGGCGACGACGCGCTCCCGCGTCAGCTCCTGCTCCCCTCCCCCGGCCCTCCGGACCCCCGCCGACGGCCCCCGCGGGACGCCTCCGGGCCGCCACGAGGTCACCACCGTGCCGACGCGCGGCTCTGCCCGGACGACACCCTCCTGGGCCAGCACGCTGAGCGCCTTTGCGGCGGTCGCCAGCGCGACGCTCCACTCCCGGGCGAGCCGCCGGGTCGAGGGCACCCGGTCTCCCTCCCTCAGCTCGCCGCGGATCACGCGGGCCTTCACGTCCTGGACGATCTGCAGGTACGGCGGGGTCGACATCGAACCTCCTGGTCATCGCTGTACTAGTACAGAATAGTACATTGAGCTGGTTGTCTGCTGTGAAAATACGCTGTACATTCAGCGCCGTACAGCGTCCATACAGACAGGGGTATCCCATGAGCACCGTTCTCGTCTCCGGCGCCGGCATCGGCGGTCCCGCCCTCGCGTACTGGCTGGCCCGTCACGGCCTCGACGTGACGATCGTGGAGCGCGCCCGCGGCCCGCGCCGGGGCGGCCAGGCCGTCGACCTCCGGGGCGCCGCCGTCACCGTCGCCGAGCGGATGGGGATCCTGGAGCAGGTCCTCGCCAAGCGGACGCACATGCTCGGCATGGCGATGGTCGACCGCGACGGCAACGAGATCATGCGCACCACCGAGCGCACGGTCAGCGGCGGCCGGCTGGACGGCGACGACGTCGAGATCATGCGCGACGACCTCGTCGCCATCGTCACCCGGGCGGCCGGCGACACCGAGGTGATCTACGACGACTCCATCACCGCGCTGGAGCAGGACGCCGGCGGCGTGGACGTGACGTTCGAGCGCGGCGGGCGGCGGCGCTTCGACTACGTGGTCGGCGCCGACGGCCTGCACTCCAACGTCCGCGCGCTCGCGTTCGGCGACGAGTCGCGCTTCATCCGCCACCTCGGCATGTACGTCTCCATCTACAGCGCCCCCAACTTCCTCGGCCTCGACAGCTGGCAGGTCTGGCATCGCGAGGGCGACGCCGGCTACGGCGTCTACAGTGCCCCGGGCAACGTCACGATGCGGGTGAACGCCGGGTTCGGCGCCGAGCAGCCGATCGCCTACGACCACCGCGACGTCGAGGCGCAGAAGCGGCTCGTCGAGGAGCACTGCTCGCCGCTGGGCTGGGAGACGCCGCGGCTGATGAAGGCGATGTGGGAGGCCGACGACTTCTACTTCGACGCCATGGCCCAGATCCACATGGACCGCTGGTCCACGGGCCGGGTCGCGCTGCTGGGCGACGCGGGCTACTGCGCCTCGCCGCTGTCGGGCCAGGGCAGCAGCCTCGCCATGGTGGGGGCGTACGTGCTGGCGCAGGAGCTCGGCGCGGACCGGCAGGGCGCCTTCGACCGGTACGAGGAGCGGATGCGGCCGTTCGTCCGGCTCAACCAGGAGCTCGCCATGGAGAACCCCGGCGGGGGCGCGTCCGACGAGAGTGTGCGGCGGGCGGCCACGGCGATCTCCCTCGACCGCTGACCCGTCTTGTCGCGCGGAAGGCGGCCCTGGAGACGGCCCACGAGGCGGCGTGCCGGTTGCCGCTACGATGTCCGGCCATGACGGGATACAGGCGTGCGCTGGCCGCCACGAGCGCCGCCGTTCTGGCGCCGGCCGCCCTGGCGGCGACGCTCCTCGTGACCACCCCGGCCCCGGCCCAGGCCGCCCGCGCGGGGCTGACCGACGAGATCACGATGACCCTCCGCAAGGACGGCACGCTGCACGTCACCGAGAAGCTCTCCGGCGCGACGGGCGCGCTGCGGCGGACCTTCCTCACCCGGACCCGCCACGACGACGCCGACGACCGGCTCTATCAGGTCTCGAACGTCAAGGGCGGCAAGCTGTCCGGCGACGTGCTGACCGTCACCGCGCCCGCCACGGTCGAGTACGACGTCAAGGGCACGGTGACACCCGCCGGCGACGTGCAGGAGATGCGGTGGTTCGCGGTGAACGGGTGGAGCGTCCCCGTCGCCAAGGCCACGGTCAAGGTCGCCGGGCCGAGCCTGGTGCAGAGCCTGTCGTGCTTCGCCGGCGAGCTCACCTCCGCCGTCGGCTGCACCTCGGCCGCCATGGACCACACCGGCACCCAGGCCGACTTCGAACAGGAGAACCTGGCTCCCGGGCAGGCGCTCACCGTCGTCGTCGCCTACCCCAAGGGGGCCAGCGCTGGGGCCCCCATCCTGGACCGGCGCTTCTCGCTGGCCTCCGCGTTCGCACTGAACACCGTCACCGGAGGCGCGCTCGCCGCCCTCCTCGTGCTGCTGCTCGGCGGCGTGGGGCTGCTGTACTGGACGCGCGGGCGCGACGCCCGGGTGGTCGCCCACGAGAAGGACCACGACACGGGCGTACCCGTGCAGAACGGGCACTTCTCCCCGCCCGACGGCGTCCGACCCGGCCAGATCGGCACGCTCGTGGACGAGCAGGCCGACGTGGTCGACGTGACGGCGACGATCGTGGACCTGGCCGTGCGCGGGTTCCTACGGATCGACGAGCAGCCCCGGCAGGCGTACGACGCGCCCGACTGGATGCTGGTCAGGCTGCCGGCCGGGCATCCCGCCGCCCTCCTGCCGTACGAGCGGGCGCTCTACGACGCCATCTTCGAGGGGCGCGACGCGGTGCTGCTGTCGCAGCTGTCCGGCTCGTTCGCCAGCCACCTGGGCGAGGTGCGCGACGCCCTGTACGCCGACGTGGTCAGGCAGGGCTGGTTCGCCCGCCGGCCCGACGCCGAGCGCACCAAGTGGACGATGGCCGGGGTCGCGCTCATCGGCGTGGGCGTGCTGGCCACCGTGGCGCTGGCCTGGTTCACCTCGTACGGGCTGCTCGGACTGGCCCTGATCATCGCGGGCGGCGCGCTGGCCGTGGGCGGGCCGTACATGCCGGCCAAGACGGCCCGCGGGTCGGCGGCGCTGGCGCACACGCTGGCGTTCCGGGAGTACCTGTTCTCGGGCGACCTGGGCGAGGTGCCCGAGACGCACCGGGTGGAGCTGTTCTCCCGCTACCTCCCGTACGCGGTGATCTTCGACGGGGTGGAGCACTGGTCGCGCATCGTCGCCTCGGTCACCGGCAACGGGCACGAGGCCGACAACCTGTACTGGTACCACGGGCCGGCGGAGTGGGACCTGTCGAAGTTCGCGGGCTCGATGCGCACGTTCACCACCACCACGTCGGGCGCCATCTCGGCCACCCGCCAGTTCCGCACCCTCTGACCCCGCCCCGGCCGAGCCCCGGCCGCCGGGATGTGACACCTTCGACAGGTGAGGAGCCGCTGGTCGGCGTGGGTGCGGAGGGCGTGCCGGAGGGTAGGCGAGGTGGGAGACGCGCCGGACGGGCCCTGCCACGGCGGGCGGGCGCCGGCGTGAAAGGATCGGGCGTGCGCGACGAGGAACTGCTGACGGCCGCGGCCAGCGGCGACGCCGTCGCCGTACGTGAGGCCGTGACCGAGGGGGCCGGGCTCGAGGCACGCGACGCCCGGGGCCGCACCCCGCTGCTCCTGGCCGCCGCCGCGGACCACGTGGAGGTGGCGCAGCTCCTCGTGTCCGCCGGGGCCGACCCCGACGCGGCCGATCTCCAGGGCGACACGCCGTGGCTGGTGACCGGGATGACGGGCAGCGCGGCGCTGCTGCGCGTGCTGCTGCCCGCCGGGCCCGACGTCGAGCGCGCCAACCGCGACGGCGCGACGGTGCTGATCCTGGCCGGCGAGCGCGGCCACGCCGACTGCGTGCGCGCGGCGCTGGAGGCGGGCGCCGACGTGGACCACACCGACGACCTGGGCCTGACGGCGCTGCTGGAGGCGGTCATCGTGGGCGACGGATCGGAGCGCTACCAGGAGGTCGTCCGGCTGCTGCTGGCGGCCGGCGCCGACGCCGGGCGCACGGACCGCGACGGTGTGACGGCGTTCGAGCACGCGGTCGCCAAGGGACACCTGGAGATCGCGGCCCTCCTGCGCGACGCCACCCACCCGCGTCCCTGAGCCGCGGGGTCAGGCCGGGGCGGCGGCCAGACGCAGCTCGCCGACGACCCGGCCGCCGCCCAGGACGGGCGTCGTGGCGGGCAGCTCACCCGTGTCCAGGCCCAGCGAGCGCAGCGCCGCGACCGTCACCGGCGTCCGCGCCCGCTGCGCCCCGTCCTCGACCTTGACCGCACCAGCGCGGCCGTCCTCGAAGGCGAACACCTCGAAGCCTTCCGCCCCCGACTTCAGCATCAGCCCCGGCACGGCCCGCATGAGCGACACCTCCACCCGGCTGCTGCCCGACGTCCACTCGGGATACGCCGTCACGGCCTCGAAGATCCGCCGCTCGGGCGAGCCGGCCTCGCCGAGCGGGAAGGCGCGGAACGCCCGCGCCATCCCCAGCATCGACACGAAGTACAACGGCGCCCCGCAGCCGTCCACGCCGGCGGCGGCCATCCGCTCCCCGGTGAGGTCCTCCGCCGTGGCCCGGATCGCCCGCTGGAGCGGGTGCGTGACCTCCAGGTAGGTGTCGAGCGGCCAGCCGTTCGCCACGCA
>NZ_JBFAIA010000182.1:0-16808 GCF_040654455.1 Nonomuraea sp. NPDC050691 | reverse complement strand
CGCTGTCCTGCCCGTGGCCGGTGTGCGCGTGCGGCGGCTCGTGGAGCGCGCCGGCCGCGGCCGGCGTCACCGGGCCCGCCAGCGCGGTCGCGGGCATGGGCAGAAGGGCGGCCAGCCCCAGCGCGACACCTGCGGCCCCCACCGCGACGGTTCCCCTGCCGTTTCCGTTCCTCATCGAGATCACTCTCCCGCCGCGTAGAAGGCGTGCCGGTCCTTGCCGATGGTGTACGTGTCGTTCTGCCGGACCTCGCCCGTCTCAGGGTCGGCGGTGAGCACCCGTACCACCGCCGGCCTCGCGTCGTCGTCGGTCGCCGTCGTGAGGACGAGCCGCCCGTCGGCCGTCCATCGGACGAGGTACGGCGAGGCGGACGGCTTGAGCGCCAGCTTCACCGTGTCGTGCAGCTCGCCGCTGTCCATGTCGTAGATCCGCAGCCGCGGCGGCCGCTTCAGGTCCGCGTCGCCGTCGATCAGCGCCGCCACGGTCTTGCCGTCGGCGGCCAGGGCGAGGGTGGTGGCGTTGCCCACGACCTGGGGCGGCGTCCTCCTGACGGAGCCGCCGCCGAGCCGGTGGGTGACGAGCGCCGTGGTGTTGTCGCCGGGGAAGCGGCGGGCCAGCACCTCGTCGCCGTCACCGCTGAACCCGGCGGACTCGTCGGCGGCGGGCAGCTCGGTGACCTTCCCGGTGGCGATCGTGACGACCTTGGTGGGCCGGCGGGCCGGGTCGTCGTCGTAGCTCACGAGGAGCCGGTCGCCGGCCGGTGAGAGCGTCAGGGTCAGGTCGCCGGTGCCGGTCCCCTTCGGCACGAGCGACCCGGGCAGCTCCGTGACCTGTCCCCCGGCGGCCTTCCGGACGACGACGCGGTGGTCGCGGGCCCGCTCGTAGGCGATGACGCGGCCGTCGCCGCTGATCGCGAAGCGGCCTTCGTCGGTGTCCGGGCGGCCCTTGGCGTCGGTCCGGTTGGGGGCCGCGTCGCGGACGGTGAGCGTGCGGCCGTCGGCCATGAGCAGCCGCCAGTGCCCGCAGGCGCGGGTGTCGCCGCTCTTGCTCTCGCAGGACGGGATCCACGCCGCCCGGGCCGCCGGTGAGCCGGCTGCGATCGGGGCGGCGGGGGAGGCGTGGGCGGGGAGCGGCGCGAGCGCCGCCCCTCCGATGACTGCCGCGGCCAGTAACGCGGCGGATGTGGAGATGTGGCTCATGTCGGTGATCCTTCCGTTCACCCCGGTTAGATCCCGGCACGGGGAGTGCGGTTGGTCACAGCTCGGCCACAAGAGCTACGGCAGGGGCCGTCTCCCCGCGAAGCCGAGGTCCGTGCGGTGGTACCAGCCGAGCTCCGTCTCCCCCTCGATCCAGCACAGCCGTACGGACACCCCGTCGAGCAGGGACGGGAAGTCGAGCAGGACGGGCGCGATGCCCTTGATCTCCAGGCCCTGGCCGGCCCACCCGCTCAGGAGCTCCTCGATGCGCGCCTCCACCGCCTTGAGCTCGGGGATGCCGCCGAGCGGAGACGACCCCGAGGTGCGCAGGTCGTGGGCGATCTCCGTCATGTCGGCGCGGGCGGCGACGAGCGCGTGGGCGTCCTCGATGATCGCCGGCAGCAGCGCGCGGGCCTCATCGGGCGTGAAAAGCCTTTCCATGACGGCACGTTAGCGCCCGCCGCCGGTCAGGTGTGGGGTTCGTACGCGTGCACGAGGAGCCGCTCGGCGTGGTCGAGGTAGCCGTCGAGGAAGGCCGCCGCCTCGTCCGCGCGGCCCGCCTCCAGCAGCTCCAGCAGGCGGCGGTTGCGCTCGACGAACGGCTCGTGGAAGTCGCGCGGGTTCTTCATGACGTGGAAGACGAGCCGCAGCTCGGCGAGGAGCTGGCGCATGGCCTCGTCCAGCCGCGGGCTCTGGTTGAGGGTGACCAGCGCCTGGTGGAAGCGGATGTTGGCGGTGCCGACGGCGTGCCAGTCGTCGCGCGCGGCGGCCCGTTCGGCGTCGGCGACGGCCTCCTTGATCAGGCTCAGCGCCCGCGGGGTGGGACTGCGGCGGACGGCCGCGCCCTCGATGACGCGGCGGACACGGTAGAGGTCGGCGACGTCCTCCGCCGACAGGATCCGGACGAACACCCCCCGGTTGAGCCGGTGGTCGAGCAGCCGTTCGTGGCCGAGGAGCCGGAACGCCTCCCGCAGCGTGTTGCGCGAGACGCCGAGCGCCTCGGAGATCGACTCCTCCGACAGGCGCTGCCCGGGCTCGAAGAAGCCCTCGCTGATGCGGTCGCGCAGGATGTCGGCGACCCGCTCGGCCGTGCTGCTGCGCCCCAGGCGCGAACGGTCCCGTTCGAGATCAGCAACCGCGTTGTCCACGACGTCAATTAATCATCGAACAAACCCCTTGTCGAGTTGTTCAACGATTCCTATGTTGAATACAAAGCCCTTCAACCCCGTGGGGAGCGAAGCGATGGCAGGCTCCACCTCCCAGGCCCGGCGGGTGATCGTCGCCAGCCTGGTCGGCACGTCACTTGAGTGGTACGACTTCTTCCTGTACACGGCCGCGGCCACGCTGGTCTTCGGCAAGCTGTTCTTCCCGACGCTCGACCCGCTCAACGCCACCCTGCTGGCCCTGACCACCAACGCCGTCGCGTTCGTCGCCCGGCCGCTCGGCGGCATCGTGTTCGGCCACTTCGGCGACCGGGCGGGGCGCAAGACCGTCCTCGTCGTCACACTGCTCGTGATGGGCGTCTCGACGTTCCTCATCGGCCTGCTCCCCGGGTACGCCACCATCGGCGTGGCCGCCCCGGTCCTGCTGGCGCTGCTGAGGTTCGTCCAGGGGCTGGGGCTGGGCGGCGAGTGGGGCGGCGCGGTCATCATGTCGCTGGAGCACGCCGACGACCGCCGCCGCGGGTTCAACGCGAGCTGGCCCCAGGTGGGGGTGCCGGCCGGGTTCGTGCTGGCCACCGCGCTGCTGACACTGCTGTCGGCCACGATGACGGACGCGGCGTTCCTGGCGTGGGGGTGGCGGATCCCGTTCCTGCTGTCGGGCGTGCTGGTGATCGTCGGGCTGTGGGTGCGGCTGAAGGTGACGGAGTCGCCGCTCTTCGCGGAGGTGGACAAGCAGGGGCAGAAGGCGCGGATGCCGCTCGTCGAGGTGCTGCGTACGCACCCGCGGGCGCTGCTGTCGGCCTTCACCGCCCGCATCGGCGTCGACGTGGCCTTCTACATCTTCACCGTCTACATCCTCGTCTACCTGACCGGCCGGCTCGGCCTGCCCCGCTCCGTCGGCCTGAACGCGGTGCTCATCGGCTCGGCCCTGCAGCTGGCGCTGATCCCGTTCTTCGGCGCCCTGTCCGACCGCCTCGGCCGCCGGCCGGTCTACCTGGCGGGCGTGGTCGGCGCTGCCGTCTGGGTGTTCGTGTTCTTCCCGCTGCTCGACACCCGCTCGTTCCCGCTCATCGCGCTCGCCGTGGTCGTCGCCCTGATCACGCACGCCGCCATGTACGGGCCGCAGGCGGCCTTCATCGCGGAGCTGTTCAGCACCCGGCTGCGCTACAGCGGCGCCTCCATGGGCTACCAGGTGGCCGGGATCGTGGGCGGCGCGATCGCGCCGATCATCGCGCTCAAGCTGCTCGACGTGTACGGCACGACGCTCGCCGTGTCGATCTACGTGGTGGTCGCGCTGGCCATCACCGCCGTGGGCCTGGCCATCGCGCCGGAGACCCGCGACCTCGACCTCGCCCGCCCCACCGACCTGGCCCACCGGGGCTGACCCGCCCCTGGATTCGGGCCGGGCCCGGGGCGCCGAGGTCGCCCTCCCCCAAAACCGCCGCGAAACAGCGGGCGGCGGCTGCCCCCGCCGCCCGCGCGGGAGGTCCCCCGTGAGAACCGCCCTGATCGTCATCGCCGCGATCCTCGCGATCCCGGCGCTCATCGGCCTCGTCACCGGGCTGGAGCGGACCGACGGCGGCGAGGTCGCCGTGGTCCGCGACGGCGGCCCGTTCGACGACAACAAGGTGCGCCAGGTCATCGACCCGGCCTCCGGCCTCACCTGGACCGGCTGGTGGTCGTCCACGCACGGCTATCCGGCCCAGCAGCGCTTCTACACGATCACCGCCGACCCCAGGCGGGCCACGGCCCTCGGCGTGGACGTCGTGACGGTGCCGAGCAGCGACGGCGTGAACCTCGGCATCGAGGGCACCCTGTACTTCACGCTCAACCTCGACCACGAGACGCTCAAGACGTTCGACGACAAGTACGGCACTCGCACCTTCCGCGCGCAGGACGACGCCGCGCTCTACCCCTGGGACGGTGACGAGGGCTGGGGTGCCTTCTTCGGCCAGGCGGTGCGGCCGGTCATCGACAACGCGCTGCGCTCCGAGGTGGGCGCCATGCGGTGCGGCGAGCTGGTGCCGTCGTGCTCGCTGCTGGAGAGCACCGCGCTCAAGCCGCAGAGCAGCAACACCAACCTGGTCAAGGTGCAGAACGCGGTCAACGCCACGCTCGCCCGCGAGCTGCCCGGCACGCTGGGCGGCGACTTCCTGACCGGGCTGCGCTTCACGCTGGCCAGGGTGACGCTCCCGGCCGAGGTGCAGAAGGCGGTCGACCGGTCCCTGGCCGCGGGCGCCGCCGTGTCGGAGGCCCAGGCCAGGGTGGAGCAGGCCAAGGCCGAGGCCGCGGCCAACCGGGCCCGCCAGGACGGCTACGACAAGTGCCCCTCCTGCGCCGAGATCGAGAAGCTCAAGTCGTTGCCGCAGGGCATCACGGTGTACGCCCCGGGCAACCCGCAATCGGTTGTGGTCCCGGCCCGCTGATCTTCCCCGTCCCGCCGCCGCGACCGCGGGGGCCGCGGCGGAGGGACGGCGAACGGGCCGGTAACGAAGCGGGACGTTGTGATTGAATCGCTGCCGATTCCCAGAACACCGGGCATCCTTTGGGCATAAACTGCGCGCCTGTGAGCCTGCCTGTACGTGAACGTTCCCCCCGCCCGGGCGGCGGTCGCCACCGCCGTCCCGTGCCCACGTCCCTGCCGCCGGACGCCCCCGTGCTCGTGCTCGCCGCGCCGGGCGACGCCTCCGGCGCGGCCTCGGAGATCGCCGCGGTCGTGCGGGTGGACAACCCCCAGATCGAGGTGCGCCTGGCGACGGTCGCCGACCTGGCAGACTCCCTGCCCTCCGGCCGCGACGCCGTGGTCGTACCGCTGCTGACCTGGGACGACCCGGCTGTCCTCGCCGACATCGGCAAGGCCGTGGCGGCCGGCGGCACCGGGGCGGTCGTGACCGAGGCGCTCGGCCCGCACCCGCTGCTGGCCGAGGCGCTGCACATCAGGCTGGCCGAGAAGGGCCTGGCCCGGGCCGACCGGGTGCGCCTGCTCAACGTCTCCAGCCCCGTCGACGCGGTCATCCTCGGCACCGCCGGGGGCGCGCGGGCCGTGCAGGCCGTCCAGGCCACGGCCGTGCTGCTCGCCTCCCGGCTCACGCTGCCGGTCGTGGCGGCCTCGCTCGACAGCGAGCCGGGCGTGAGCGTGGCCGCCCAGCGGCTGCGCGCCGCCGGGGCCGAACGGCTGGCCATCGCCCCCTGCGTGATCGGTCACGAGGTGGCCCCGGGCACCGTGGAGCAGGCCGCCGCCGAGATCGACGCCGGGCACGCCGAGCCGCTCGGCGCGCACAGCGCCATCGCCGAACTTGTCGCCCGAGCTTACGGTAGTCAACTCGCCACTTGACAAGGGCTTGTGGAGATCACAGAACTCGCGTTTACTTCTCCCCATGCGCCGCGTGCAGTGCAATGGTGCGCGTTTGTGCTTGCGTGACGTCACGGAGGCCGACGTGGCGGCGCTGCACGCCATCTACGGCGACCCGGCCGCGACGCGCTTCATGCCTTTCGGCGCCCTCACCTCCGAGCAGGTGGGGGCGCTGGTCCAGGAAGCCCTGGAGGCGGCGGAGGACGAGCCGCGCCGCCTGTACGTCTTCGCGGTCGAGGACGCCGAGCACCACGAGGTGATCGGCGTCGCCCGGCTGCACGTCGAGGCCGACCTCCCGCACAGCGCCGAGATCGGCCTCGGGCTGCGCCCCGACCAGTGGGGCCGGGGCATGGGCACGGACCTCATCCGGCTGCTGCTGTCGTTCGGCTTCAAGCAGCTCCGCCTGCACCGCGTCTGGGGCGCCCGCTCCCCCGACAACCTGCCCGCGCAGCTTGCGATGCTGACCGCCGGCATGGTCGAGGAGGGCCGCATCCGCCACCACCTGCCGACACCGGACGGCTGGCGCGACTCCATCGTCCACTCGGCGCTGGAGGACGAGTGGACCGACCGCTGACCCCGCACGGGGGCGGCCGGGGTTGACAGGCCGGGCGGTTCCGCCCGGGAATGACGGCGCGCTCCCGGCTCGGCGGGCCCGGTAGCGGGCCCCCTGCCCGGCGGGCCTGGCGGGCTTGACGCGGCGGTGCGTCGCCGCCGGGGATTGTCGGTGGCTCCCCCTACGATGAGGCTCCTCACGGAGGGATCACAGACATGCTCGACTCGCTGATCGTGCCCCTGTTCGTCACGACGGACCTGCCGCCGCGCGCCGACCTGGCCGAGTTCGGCGCGCTGCTGGCCGAGACGGCCCGCACGCTCGACCATGACGGCGTGAGCTACGAGGCGTTCCTCGCCGGCAAGGTGTTCTGGCTCGACCGCCCCGCCGCCGCCAGGCGGACGCCGGCCGCCGAGGCGGAGCAGCGCTTCGCCGCGCTGCTCGGCTACCTCGCCGCCTCCGGTCCCGGCCACACGACACGCGGCGTGGTCGCCGACGTGCGGCGGGCGATCTCCGCGGCGGTCACCGGCCGCTACGGCGACGCGGGCGTCCCTCCGGCCGTGTTCGCGATCCGCGACCGCGACGTGCGCGAGCGCACCCCCGACACCGCGCTCTACGTCGACACCCGCGACGCCGTCCCCGACCTGGTCACGGTCACCCGCCCCTACCTGTGACCTCCCGGGCGGGTCGGGGCGGCCGGTCAAGTCCTCGTACAGACCCGGCCGCCGGCGGTGACATGCCTCCCGTCCCGGGTAGTCGGCCCTCATGCTTTACGGCAAGGAACACGTTCAGCGTTATCAGCAGACCAACGGCGAGGAAGGCCACGACTGGAACAACACGACGGTCCTCCTCCTGACCACGAAGGGCCGCCGCTCGGGCCGCCCGTACACCACGCCGCTCATCTACCAGAAGCACGGCGACGCCTACGTCGTCGTGGCGTCCAAGGGCGGCGACCCCGACCACCCCGACTGGTACAAGAACCTCGAGGAGAACTCCGAGGCGGAGGTGCAGGTCAAGGGCGACAAGTTCAAGGCCCGCGCGCACACCGCCATCCCCGAGGAGAAGCCGGAGCTGTGGACCCTGATGACCCGGGCCTGGCCCGACTACGACAAGTACCAGCAGAGCACCGACCGCGAGATCCCGGTCGTCGTCCTGGAGCCGCTCCGCTGAAACCGCCCACCCAGGACCGCCCCGGACCGCCCGTCCTGGCGCGTCAGAACGTCACCAGCGGGTCGCCGAGGAAGTCGGCGATGAAGTTGACGAAGAAGAAGCCGAAGAACAGCACGTTGAGCACCAGCACCACGTAGTGCCACGGGCGTGGGCGGGCCGGGCGCGGCAGGCGGCTGTTGAGGTACATCAGCAGGAACGGGTAGATCAGCGCGCCCAGGTTCGACATGTTGGCCGACCACTCCACCAGCCCGACCGGCAGCGCCAGGTGGATGACGACCGAGATCACCACCAGCAGCACGAGCATGAACGGGTAGTAGAAGCGGCGCGGGTCGCCCTCCACCAGCGCCCGCAGCCGCGGGCAGGTGGCGTGCGCGGCGTCCGTGGTGACGCGCACCATCGCCTCGAAGATGCCGAGCTGGGTGGAGAACAGGATGAGCACCCCGAGCACCAGCGCCACGTAGAACAGGGCCGGCCCGTACTCGTCGCCGAGCGCGGTGGCCACGAAGGTCGGGACGTCGGCCCGCGTGGGCTTCTGCCCGGTCATGGCGACCGCCTGGGCCATGAGGATCGTGGGCAGCAGCATGCCGAGCATGGCGCCGACGAAGAACACGCCCCACATGTCGGTCAGCAGCAGCCGGTACCACCTGCGCCACAGCGCCCTGTTGCGCTCGTCGTCGGGGAAGGTGACACCGCTGGCCAGGATCTCGCGGCGCTCGCCGCGCAGCCCGGAGATGAACCCGGCCCGGTAGCCCATGCCGTAGCCCTTGTCCCGGTAGTGACCCATCACGTACCAGTTGAGCCCGGAGGCGAGCGCGGTGAACCCGGCCAGGGCGCCCAGCTGGGTGGCCGTGATGCCGGAAGGCGGGGCGGCCGGGGTGACGAATCCGCGGATGCCCTCCCACCACTGGCTGAACGGCACCACGAACAGGCAGATCACCAGCAGGCCGAGCAGGATGGCGCTCACCATCACCCAGTTGGCCAGTTCCAGCGTGCGGCTGATGCGGCGGGCCGCGGCCGTGATCAGGAAGACCAGGACGAGCAGCGCGATGGCCCACAGGCGCGGCTCCTCGGCGCCCGCGGGCGCGACCGTGCCGTGGACGAGCGCGTAGACGCCCTGCCCCGCCGACGCCGCCCAGCCTCCGGCGATGAACGCGAAGATCACGATGAAGACGGAGAGCGGGATCCAGAACTTCCATCCCGGCGGCACCCGCCCCCAGCCGACCACCGGGGTCTCCCCCGTCGCGACGACGTAGCGGGAGCACTCGATGTTGTAGAACGTCTGCAGCAGCGCGGAGACGACGATCACCCAGCCGATCCCCACGAAGCCGTACTGGCCGACGCTGAGCGGGCCGAGCAGCCATTCGCCGCTGCCGATCGAGATGCCGAGCGCGATGAGGCTCGGGCCGACGGCGTACTTGAACAGCTCCTTGGGGCCGATCCTGGAGACCTTGAACACCTCTTCGGGTGTGGGCAGGTCGGCGCCGGCGAGATCCGGCCGGCTGACTCCGAGAGTTCGTGTCATCTGGGGCCTCCCGACGTTCAGGGTGATCCCCGCGGGCGCGGGTCACAAGGCCCAAACTCCATGCTACGCGCGGAACGGAAAGACAGCTTCCATTCGTTGCCGGGGCATGGCTGACATTCCCTATGATCGGAAAGAACAGCTCAAACAGATCGAAAGCGGCCTCCTGCCGGGCGAGCGGATCGTCGCCGTCTACGACGCGATCGGGGCGGGAACCGGCTTCCTCGGCCTCACCGACCGCCGCGTGATCGTGCAGGACACGTCGTTCGTGGGCAAGAAGGTCGCGCTCACCAGCATCCCGTACGGCAAGATCTCCGCGGTGAGCGTGGTCAGCAACAAGTCGTTCGCCGGCGGGTTCTTCTCGTCGGGCTCGATCGCCATCCACGTCGGGACGCACACGTACGAGGTGGACTTCCGCGGCGAGAACAAGGCGCACCACGTCCACGACGTGATCCTCCACCACATCTCCCAGGGCTGACCGCCCGCGGCGCCCGGCCCCGGACGGGGCCGGGCGCCGTCACGTCACACGACCGGCCCGGTCACGCGCTTCACACGGCCGGCCCGGCCACGGAGGTGTACAGCTCCAGGGTGCGCTCGGCGATGCGCTCCCACGAGAAGTGCTCGATCGCCCGCGCCCGGCCGGCCTCGCCCATCCGGCGGGCCCGTCCGGGGTCGGCCAGCAGGGCGTTGACCCGCTCGGCGAAGTCGGCGGCGAAGCGCTCCGGGTCGTGCGGGGTGCCGTCGGGGCCCTGGTCGATCGGCACGAGCAGCCCGGTCTCGCCGTCGGCGACCACCTCGGGGATGCCGCCCGTGGCGGTGGCGACGACGGCCGTCTCGCAGGCCATGGCCTCCAGGTTGACGATGCCCATGGGCTCGTACACCGAGGGGCACACGAACACCGTGGCGTGCGTCAGGAGCTGGATCACCTCGGGCTTGGGCAGCATCTCGGAGATCCACACCACGCCCTCGCGCTCGCGTTCGAGCTCGCGGACCAGGGCGGCCACCTCGGCGGCGATCTCCGGCGTGTCGGGGGCGCCGGCGCAGAGCACGAGCTGCGCGCCGGGGTCGAGGGACCGCGCCGCGTGCAGGAGGTGGACCAGGCCCTTCTGCCGGGTGATGCGACCCACGAAGATCACATACGGCTTGGCGGGGTCCACGCCGTGCTTCTTCAGCACCGCGTCGTCCCGGTCGGGGGCGTACTCGGTGGTGTCGATGCCGTTGTGGATCACGCTCACCCGCTCCGGCGGGATCTCCGGGTAGGCGGCCAGCACGTCGCGCCGCATGCCCTCCGACACCGCGATCACCGCGTCGGCGGCGGCCAGGGCGGTGCGCTCGGCCCACGAGGAGATCGTGTAGCCGCCGCCGAGCTGCTCGGCCTTCCACGGGCGCAGCGGTTCGAGGCTGTGCGTGGTGACGACGTGCGGGACGCCGTACAGGAGCTTGGCGACATGCCCGGCGAAATTGGCGTACCAGGTGTGGGAGTGGACGACGTCGGCACCCTCGCAGGCGGCGGCCATCTCCAGGTCGACGCCCAGCACCTGGAGCGCCGCATTGGCCGACTCCAGCCCGCCGGGCACCCGGTAGGCGGACACGCCCGGCACGTCACGGTCCGCGCCGAAGCACCGCACCCGGACGTCGGCCAGGCGGCGCAACCGGCTCGCCAGGTATTCCATGTGGACTCCGGCACCGCCGTACACCTCTGGCGGATACTCCCGGCTGAGCAGATCAACGCGCATGAGACGACCTTACGAGCATCTCGCCCATCAAGGACACACCGGCGTGCGACTCGCCGTCCGCGCCCGGCCGTCCCGGATCGGCCGAGGTCATTGCGGCCGCAGGGCAAGGAGAAATCACCAAAATCTTAAGAAAAGTGACACTCCGGTACGGGGCCACGTCGATAGATCGGCTCGTAGGGGGTAGCGTCCTGGGCATGAGGTCCCGGAGGGTGCTTGCGGTCGTACTGGCAGGTGGCGAGGGGAAGAGGCTCATGCCTCTCACGGCGGACCGGGCGAAACCGGCCGTGCCGTTCGGCGGGATGTACCGTCTGATCGACTTCGTCCTGTCCAACCTCGCCAACGGCGGTTACCTGCAGATCGTCGTACTGACCCAGTACAAGAACCACAGTCTTGACCGCCACGTCTCACGCACCTGGCGGCTGACGGCCATGCTCGGCAACTACGTCACGCCGGTACCGGCGCAGCAGCGGCTCGGGCCGCGCTGGTTCTCCGGATCGGCCGACGCGCTGTTCCAGAACCTGAACCTCATCTACGACGAGATGCCCGACCACGTCATCGTGTTCGGCGCCGACCACATCTACCGGATGGATCCCCGGCAGATGGTCGAGCAGCACGAGGACTCCGGGGCCGACGTCACGGTGGCCGCCATCCGGCAGCCGCTGTCGCTGGCCGACCAGTTCGGCGTCATCGAGACCGACCCGCAGGGCCGGCGGATCGTGGCGTTCCGCGAGAAGCCGAAGGACGCGGTGGGGCTCGCCGACTCGCCCGACGAGGTGTACGCCTCGATGGGCAACTACGTCTTCCGCACCCAGGCCATGATCGACGCGCTGCGCGAGGACGCGCTCGACCCGACGAGCAAGCACGACCTCGGCGGCAACATCATCCCGATGATGGTCAAGTCGGGCGGCGCCGACGTCTACGACTTCGCCAACAACGTGGTGCCGGGCTCCACCGAGCGCGACCGCGGCTACTGGCGCGACGTGGGCACGCTCGACGCCTACTACGAGGCCCACATGGACCTCATCTCGGCCCACCCGATCTTCAACCTGTACAACGACAAGTGGCCGATCCACACCGGCCACGACCCGCTGCCGCCCGCCAAGTTCGTGCACAACGACGGCGACCGGGTCGGCCGGGCGATCGACTCGCTCGTGTCGCCGGGCGTCATCGTCTCGGGCGGCACGGCCATCCGCTCGTGCCTGTCACCCAAGGTGGTGCTCCACTCCCACTCGCTGGTGGAGGACTCCGTCCTCATGGACAACGTCAAGGTGGGGCGAGGCGCCATCGTGCGGCGGGCCATCATCGACAAGAACGTGGTGATCCCCGACGGGGCGCGCATCGGCTTCGACCTCGACTACGACCGCACCCGCTTCGCGCTGACGCGCGGCGGGGTCGTGGTCATCGGCAAGAACGAGATCGTCGAACGCTGACGGGGCTTGTGGGCTGCAAAGGCAAGCTCCTCACGGGGCGCGCTTCGCGCGGAGGGGATCCGGGCGATCAGGGCTCAAAAGCGAGGTCCTCACAAGGGCACGCTCCGCGCGAGGAGGTTCGGGCTGTGACTGTGGGGGAGCCAAGCTCCCCCACACCCCCTTGCCGGTGGCTGGCCCCCGGCCCCCCGAGCGCCGGCCACCTGGACGACAGAGAGCTGGTGGTAGCAGTTCAGGTCACGCGAAAATCGGATCACGCCGCCGGAGCGCGCGGGCTGATGCGTACCTCCAGATCAGCATCCAGAGCCCTGGTCCCGCCCGCCTCGAAGCGGGCCACCGCGGACTGTGTCATGCCGGCCTCCCGAGCCAGATCGCTCTGGCTCCAGCCTCGCCCCTCCCGCATCGCGCGGACCGTCTTGCCCAGCTCGTAGGCGATACGCGCGGCCTCATACGCCTCGGCCGCACCCGGCTCGGCCATCCGGCGATCTCTGAGTTCCCGCCAGCTTCCCTGTTCGCTCATACCGCTTCTTCTTCCTCGTCAACGGTGTGCGCCGACTCGATGCAGCGACGCATGGCCCGCCGAGCCCGGTCGACCTCACCCGATCGTCTCGTGCCCGCGTCTTGTGGAACACGGTCAGGAGCACGATCCGACGACCGGGTGCGATCCAGTACGTGACGCGCATCGCGAACTCGTCGAGATGGAACCGTAGCTCACGGAGCTTGCCGTCCAGCTGCTTGGCGTAGGGCTCGCCCAGCAGAGGCCCCTCCGACGCAAGAAGATCGACGTAGAAGGCCGCCTTTGCGAACAGCGCCGAAGGCAGACCTCCAAGCCAGTTGCGAACTTCGCCTCGGGCGGGGCTGGCGTGGGCCATGCCCGAGGCGGGGCCGCCGTCCGGCCGGGGGGCGCCATTCCCGCCGGTCAGAGTGTGACCCGTCGATCATCCGGATGGCGTCCACGGTAGTCAGGTGATCGTCGCGGCTGCCACTCATTAACCCGGCACTCGTCGACCCGCGGCCCGTCGACCGCGGCCCGTCGATCTGGGCACTCGTCGATCTGGGCACTCGTCAGCCCAGGAGCCGTCACTCAGGACTCGTCAGACCAGGACGAGCACGCCGGTCAACGCCACCAGCGTGACGAGCAGCGTCGAGACGGCCCCGAGGATGACGGCGCGGCGGCCGGTGCGCAGGAGCTCCCTCACCCCTACGGCCGTCCCCATCGCGAACAGGGCGGCGGTGAACAGGACCGTCTCCGCGGTCTTGAGCGGCGCGAGCCAGCCGTCCGGCACCGCGCCGAGGCTGCGCAGGGCGACCATGGCCAGGAACCCGGCGACGAAGAGCGGCACCACGGGAGTCCTGCGCCGCGGGCCCGGTCCGGCGGTGCGGCGGCGCCAGAGACTGACGCCCGCGATGAGCGGGGCGAGCATGACGACCCGGGTCAGCTTGACGACCACGGCCGCGGCGAGGGCGACCGGTCCGGCCGTCTGGGCCGTGGCCACCACCTGGGCCACCTCCTGCACGCTCGCCCCGGTCCAGACGCCGAAGCTCTCCGCGGGCAGGTGAAGGAGCCCACCGGCGAGGGGCAGGAGGGCGATCGCGAGCGAGCCGTACAGGGTGACCAGGGCGACCGCGGTCATGACGTCCCGTTTCTCGCTGTCGGTCACGCCGTCCATGGCCGCGATGGCGGCGGCGCCGCAGATGGAGAAGCCCGTGGCCACGAGCAGGGCCGGCTCGCGGCCCAGGCCCAGCCGCGTCCCGAGCCACCAGGTGCCGGAGAACGTCACGGCCACCGTCGTCACGACCAGCAGCAGCACCGGGAGTCCGAGGGCGAGGACGTCCGGCACGGCGAGCCGCGCGCCGAGCAGGACGACGCCGAGGCGCAGCAGCCGCCCGGAGGCGAACGCCAGGCCGGGCCGCAGGGCCTCCGGCCGCCCGCCGAGGTTCCCGAGGAGGGCGCCGAGGACGACGGCCGTCATGAGCGGACTCACGGCGGGGACGAGCGCGTTGACGGCGACGGCCACCGCCACGCCGGCGGCGGCCACGAGCAGCCCGGGCACGAGCGAGCCATTCCCGGCGACGGCCCGCGCCGGGCTGCCGGACGACGGGGCGGCGGACGGCGGGGCGGCGGACGGCGGGGCGGCGGACGGCGGGCTCGGGGACGACGGACTGGTGGAGGGTGGGCGGGCGGTCAAGGGGCCGGCGACGGGCGGGCTGGTGGAGGGCGGGGGGACGGGGGCCGTGATGGTGGACGGCGAGCGGGTGGACGCCGATCTTGTGGACGGCGTGCCGGAGGGCGGCGGGGTGGTGGACGCGCTCATGGGCTGATCTTCACAACCGTCCGGGACGCCCGGTAGCCACCGGTTTCGCACGGGGTCATACGGTGAGTGCATGACCCGACGATGGCCCGACCTGGGCAGCCTCGAACTGCTGCTGCTGATCGCCGAGCACGGCAGCCTGGGCAAGGCCGCGAGGCTGCACGGCATCACGCAGGCCTCGGCCAGCCGCCGGCTCGACACCCTGGAGCGCGAGCTGGGCGTGCCCCTCCTGCACCGCTCGACCACCGGCTCGCGGCTCACCCCGCAGGGCGAGGTCGTCGCCGGACGGGCCCGGGTGGCGCTGGAGGCGGCCGGCGAGCTCCTGGCCGGAGTGGACGCGCTGCGCCGGGACCGGGACGCCCGCGTGCGGGTGGCGGCCAGCATGACTGTCGCCGAGTACCTGCTGCCCGGCTGGCTCGTGGCGCTGCGCCGCGCCGCGCCGGACGTGGAGGTGGGGCTGCGCGTGGCCAATTCGGAGGTCGTCTGCCGGTTGGCGCGGGAGGGCGACATCGACGTGGGCTTCATCGAGTCGCCGTACCTGCCGGAGGGGCTGACCGCCCGGCAGATCGCGCAGGACCGGATGGTGGTCGTGGTGGCGCCCCGGCATCCCTGGGCGCGCCGGCGCGCTCCGCTGGGGTTCGCGGAGCTGGCCGCGACGCCGCTGGTCAGGCGCGAGCCCGGCTCAGGCACCCGTCACGCCGTCGATCGGATCCTGGCCGGGCAGGACGTCGCCGCGCCGGCCCTGGAGCTGTCCTCGAACGCCGCGGTGAAGGTGGCGGTGGAGGCGGGGGTCGGCCCGGCCGTGCTCAGCGTGCTGGCCGTGGCGGCCGAGCTGCGCGAGGGACGGCTGGTCGAGGTGCCCGTAGCGGGCTTCGACGGGCGGCGGCCGCTGTTCGCGGTCTGGCCGGGGCGGGCCAGGCTCGCGGGCGCCGCCGCCGAGCTCGTGCGGCTCGCCGGCTCCTCCGGCCACTCGCGCCACCTGCCCGGACAGCGCCGCGCGGGAGAGGAGACAGGCCGTACGGGAGGCGGAAGGGGGGACGGGCGGGTGACCGGTGAGTAAGGCGAGGGTTGACCGCACTTGACCATTAGTGGATAACGGAATCCGGCACGGGCAGCACACCCGCACTGTTTCGGAGCACCCGATGACGAGCCTCGCCTCCCCAGCGCTGGTCGGACGCGATCAGCAGCTCAGGGCGCTCCTTCACGCGATCACCAGCCCGCCCGCCGTGGCCCTGGTGCAGGGCGAGGCGGGGATCGGCAAGACCCGGCTGGTCCGGGCCGCCGTGGAGCTCCTTCCCGACGAGCGCACCGTGCTGGTCGGCCACTGCCACCAGCTCAGGGAGCCGTTCCCCTACGGGCCGGTGTTCGACGCGCTGCGGCACGCGGCCCCGGCGCTGCCCGACCGGTCGGCGCTGAACCCGGTGACCGGGACGCTGCGCGGCTACCTGCCGGAGCTGGCCGAGCACCTGCCGCCGGCGCCGCCTCCGCCGCCGGTCGACGACCCGCGCGCCGAGCGTCACCGGTTGTTCCGGGCCGTCCACGCGCTGCTGACCGCGGCGGGGCCGGTCCTGCTCGTGGTGGAGGATCTGCACTGGGCCGACGACGGCACGCGTGACCTGCTGCGTTTCCTCACCGACCAGCCCCCGGCGGGCCTGGCCCTGGTGGTCACCTTCCGGCGGGAGGACCTGCCGGTGCCGGGGCTGCCGTTCGGGCACGCCTACCGGCATCCGCAGGGCGTCAACAGCGCGGTGGTGGCGCTGACGCCCCTGGACGTGGAGGGCGTCCGGCGCATGGCGGGCACCCTGCTCGGCCGCGCGGAGCTGTCCGCGTCCTTCGCGGCCCGGCTGCGCGAGCACACGGCCGGCGTCCCGTTCGTGGTGGAGGAGGTCGTCCGCTCGCTGCTCGACGAGGTCGGCCGGTTCCCCGGCGCCGACGAGGACGGCGAGGCGGACCCGGCCGGCCTGGACCGCATCGCGGTGCCGCTGCTGCTGCGCGAGGCGATGGCCGAGCAGCTGGCCGGCCTCTCCCCCGCCGCGCTGCGGGCGGTGCACGCCGCCGCCGTGCTCCAGTTGCCCGCCGACGAGCCGCTGATCGCCGCCGTCGGCAGGGACGGGACGGGTCTGCGCGAGGCGCTCAAGGCGGGCGTGCTGCTGGAGCACCCCGACGGCCAGTACGGCTTCCGGCACCCGCTCGCCCAGCAGGCCGTCTACGACGCGATCCCCGGACCCGACCGGCGGCTGCTCCACCGGCGGGCCATGGCGGCGCTGGCCACGCTCGACCAGCGGCCGCTGGTCCGGCTCGCCCCCCACCCCCGGCGGGCGGGCGACGTCGACTCCAGGCGGCGGCACGGCCACGCCGCCGCCGGCCAGGCCCCCGCGCACGGCG